>CAZLTO010000009.1:0-15067 GCA_964562475.1 uncultured Sphingobium sp.
TTCCGAAACGCAGTAGAGCTGCCTGTTTCGGATCAGACACTCTCAGCGCAGGTTGCCGAGGTCCATCTTCTTGCCGCTGGTCACGACGACCGGATCGCCGACCTTCACGGCGGCGAACAGCTTCTTCGCGAACGGCAATGGTATGCCGATGCAGCCATGGGTCGCGTTGCCCCATTCCACCGAGCTGGCATGAATGAACACGCCATCATGCGTCAGTCGCAGGCTGTAGGGCATCGGCGCGTTGTCATAGAGGTTGGAGAAATGATCCTTGTCCTTTTCGAGGATAGGATATGTTCCAAGCGGCGTCGGCTTGTCGGTCGCGCCATAGAGGATCACGGCGACGCCGATCTCATAGCCATTGCGAAAGACGGAGAGCGTCTGGGCTTGCAGGTCGATCGTCACGACCATAGGCCCGGCGGGCACGCCCGCCTCGTCCCACACCCAATCGCCATGATTGAGTGGGCCGGGAATATCGAGCACGCGCTTCACCGTGAACGGCGACCGCGGAGCGGGTGATTGTTTGATGTGCGGAGTGGCCGCCACTGGTTTGGGCGCAGGCTTTGGGGCCGGCTTTGGAGCTGGCGCTGGTTCAGCCTGCGGATGCGCCTCTGGCGCGCCCCGAAAAATCCCGCTGCCCATGATGCCAAGCGCAAGCACCGTCGCGCTGCCCATCGTGCCGATGAAGATTTTCCGTGCGGTGGATTTGGAAACGGTGCGCTTTCGCATAGGCCTTCCCGATAGGTGTCAGGAAACCCAATCCTTGAGCAACGCACGCAGCTTGTCCAGCGCCGCCTTCTTGATCTGGCAGACGCGCGCGGCGCCGATGTCCAGCGTCGCGCCGATTTCCTCGAGGTTCATTTCCTCGACGAAATAGAGCTGAAGCACCATCGCCTCGCGTTCGGGCAATTTGCCGACGCAGGCAGCGAGCGCCTGTTTGAGCGATTCACGCTCCAGAACGTCGTCGGCACGGTCCTCGACATCGGCGAACCACATCGACTGGTCGGAATAGACCTCGTCGATGCTGTGCTCCTGCACGAATTCGGCGGCGTCGGCGAGTTCGCGATATTCTGAGGGAGCCAAGCCCATCTCGGCGGACATCTCCGCCTCAAGCGGAACCCGGCCCAGCCGCTGCTCCAGCCGCACGCGCACGGCGGCGAGCTCCTTGCGTTTCGCCATGCCAGAGCGGCAGAGCGTCGCGTGACGGCGCAAATGATCGATCATTGCCCCGCGAATGCGCATCTGGGCATAGGATGCGAAGCCGAAGCCGCGGTCTTCATAGCCATTCGCGGCCTCGACCAGCGCGACCATGCCGATCTGCAACATGTCCTCAATCTCGATGGCGTTGGAGACGCGGCCATGCACATGCCAGGCGATCTTGCGGACGAGCGGCATATACTGGCGGGCCAGCCGCTCAGGGCTGTGGACCCCGGCCTTGCGGCCATAGGTCAGCGCTTCGCCTTCCACTCCGATCCTGCTTGCATACATATGTGGCTAGTGCCCCCGTGTTCCCGCTGACCCTTGTACGCGCAAATGGTTAGGCAATTCTTTCACGCAGAATGCCCGGCGCGCCCGGCACCGGATCGTGGCGCGGCTGCGGCCTGTCATGGCCGCCGACGACCGCGAACACCTCGACCGGCTTGCCGTCCGGGATTTCAAGGAACGACAAAACCGGGGTCTCCGGCAGGTGCGGCTTGAACAGGCGCGAGAGCGCCGCACGCGCCACCGGCGAGGTGACAATGGCGAAATTGCGGGCCTCGGCCATCAGGGGCCGCGCCGCCTCGATAACGGCGTCGGTGATTCTGGATGACAGCGCCGGTTCGATCGGGTGCTTGGCGTCGCCCGCGATTCGCATCGCCTGCGCGAGTAAACCTTCAAGCTCGCCGTCCAATGTGATGACGGGCAGCGGCATCTTCACCGGCACCAGCGTCTGGATGATGAGCGAACCGATGCGCTGGCGTACGGCCTCGACGAGCTGTTCGTGGCTCATCTCGGGCCGGTAGGCTGCGACCATCGATTCGCAGATGCGACGGAAATCCTTCAAAGGAATACCCTCGGCGAGCAGCGCGCGACATATCGCGGCGACCTGCGCGAGGGAGAGCAATGCGGGCGTCAGGCCGTCGACCAGTTGCGGCGCATTCTCGCGCAGCGCGTCGAGCAGCTTCTTCGCCTCGTCCATGCCGAACATCTCGGCGGCGTTCATCGTGATGAGCTGATTAAGGTGCGTCGCTACCACGGTCGAGGGATCGACCACGGTATAGCCCGCGATCACCGCCTCGCTGCGCTTGGCTTCGCTGATCCACACGGCGTCAAGGCCGAAGGTCGGGTCTTTGGCGGGTTTTCCCGCGACGGTCGATTCGAGCGCGCCGCTGTCCAGTGCCAGCAGCTCCTCGGGATAAATCTCGTCCTCGCCGACGATCACGCCGCCGATGGTGATGCGGTAGCTATTGGGCTCCAAAGCAAGATTGTCCTTCACCCGGACCATCGGCACGACGAAGCCCAGCTCCTTCGAGAGCTGCTTGCGGATGCCTGTGATGCGGCCCATCAGCGGCGCGCCCTTGCGGTCGTCCACCAGCCCGATGATGCCATAGCCGATTTCGAGACCAAGCACCGCGCCTTCCGATACATCGTCCCACTCGATATTGGCGGGGTTTTCGGGCTCGGCAGCAGGCGGCGGCGCGGCGGCGGCCTGGCGTGCGTTCTGCTTGAGACGCCATGCGGCAAAACCTGCGGCGGCGGCGGCGGGCAGGATGATCATGTGCGGCATGCCGGGCAGCACACCCAGGATACCAAGGATCGCAGCGACTGGCGCCCATGCCTTGGGGCTGCCGAACTGGCTCGCGATCTGGCCCGACAGGTCATGCTCGCTGGTAACGCGGGTGACGATGCTCGCCGCCGCGATCGAGAGCAACAGCGCCGGGATCTGTGCCACCAGCGCGTCGCCGATGGCGAGGACGATATAGGTCTGCGCGGCCTCGGAGAGGGAAAGCCCGTGGCTCACCAGGCCGAGGATGATGCCGCCGACGATATTGATGACGAGGATGAGGACGCCCGCAATCGCGTCGCCCTTCACGAACTTCGACGCACCGTCCATCGAGCCATAGAAATCCGCCTCGGTCGCGACTTCGGCGCGGCGGGCTTTCGCTTCTTCGGGGGTGAGGAGACCGGCGTTCAAATCCGCGTCGATCGCCATCTGCTTGCCCGGCAACGCGTCCAGCGTGAAGCGGGCGGACACTTCGGACACGCGGCCCGCGCCCTTGGTGATGACGACGAGGTTGATGATCATCAAGATCGCGAACACGAACAGGCCGACGACATAGTCGCCGCCGATCAGGAAATGGCCGAACGCCTCGATCACATGGCCTGCGGCATCCGCGCCGGTATGCCCATCGACCAGCACGACACGCGTGGAGGCGACGTTCAAGGCGAGGCGCATCAGGGTCGCGAACAGCAATACGGTCGGGAAGCTGGAGAAATCGAGCGGTTTCGCCGCGTTCAGCGCCACCATCAGCACCGCCAGGCTTATCATGATGTTGCCGATGAAGCCCATGTCCAGCACGAACGCTGGCACCGGCACGATCATAAACATGACGAGCAGCAATGTGGCGATGGGAAGCACCGCGCCCTTTGCGGTTTGCAGCCAGACTTTACCGTTCACTTCACTGCGGGTCATAGAATTGTCGTACCTTTATCAGCGACCAAGGGTTGCGAGCATGAGATAGGCGAGCCTCGCCGTCTGCGGCTGCGGGCGGATCAGATCCTCCGCCGAGATCGAGTTTTGCAGGCGCGCGGTCTCGGCACGGGCATAATCGGCGGGATCGTCTTCCTGAAGCGCCGCCGAGGCGTCCGCGAAATCGCGGTTGGCCGCCCGCGCCGCAACCCAATCCGATGGCGCGACGCTGTTGGTCCCTGCCAGTGCGCCGTCGGTGCCCTGCTGCAGACGATTGGCGAAACTGTTCCGGATGTCCGCAAGACTGCGCGGATTGCCCGCCTTGTCATAAAAGATCGCGCGGTTGGCTCGCGCGGCGGACGGAAACAGCGCTGCGCCGGACACCCACGGGCTCTGGTCATGCGCGCTCAGAAACTTGGTCGCGCCGCCGACGCCGAGGAAATGCGCGAGGTAAAGGTCCACCGGCTGCGCCGCGCGGCCAAGGCTCTGCTCAAGCCGCGCCTTGTTGTCCGCCGCATGTTCCGCCGCCATGACGGATGCCGTTTCCGGGTGATTGCGCAAATCGAGGATCTGCTGGCGCAGATTGGGATCAGCGACATAATATTGGCCGCTTGACGTCTGGCCGATCGCGTCCGCCGCCCAGCCGAGGCCATATTGCTGGCCGTGCTGGTTGATGACGCCGAGCCAGCTCTGGTCGATAAACTGATAGAGGCCGGTGGCGGAGGATGTGCCCGCCTTAGCGGTGGGGTTGAGGCTGCTCTCGATCTTGGCCTGACCCAGCAGATAGCCGAAATCGACGCCCGTCCGCTGGCTGGCGAGCGCAATGGCGCTCGTCACGCGGTTGCGTGTCGATCCCGATCCATCAATGCCAATGCTGGCAAAATTTGCCATTGCAACAGTCCCCGATTGCTAGCGGGGGCCATTAAACGGCATAGAAACCAAAGATATGGTTAACGTTTGTTGAGATTATTATCCGGGATAAGCCGGATGGCTGGAAAATCAGCGGTGATAGGTGAGCGGAGTGCCCTGCGCGCCGTTATGCGCGAGAAGCGATATGCGCTGGCGCACATCGTCGGACGCTAGGTTCACGCGGACGCGCGCCGATTCGATCAGCGGGCGCAGCGCCTCGATTTTCTGTTTGAGAACCGGGTCCATCTTCCAAGCGCCCTGCGAGCGGACATCCTCGGTCGCGGCCTTGACTATAGCCGTGGCGGCATGGATCTGCGCGGCGTCCTGACTATCGAGCGCGCAGCGCAGTTCAGCAAACGCCTGCTGCAATTTTTCGAGAGAGGCGATGCCGGTCGCCATCATTCGCCCAGATCGAGCGCGATCATCCGGTCCGCGATTTTCTCGGCGTTGACGGGATATTTGCCAGCCGCAATCGCTTCCTTGATCGCGAGCACCTTGTCGAAATCGACAGGAGCGCCTTCATCAGCCATCGCACGGATCGGCGTGGCGTTGCTGGACGCGACAGCAGCCACGGCATTGCCATGGCCGATCTTCTCGGCGGCCTTGCTCTTGTCGTTCTCGCGCACTGAGCCGAGACCGACCGGAGTTCCATATGAGGGGCCAACAGACTTGATCACTGTACCTGTCCTTTCTGACTTGCCATCTTAGATACGACAAGTTTCAGAAATCTTTAAATCCTGGCGCTTTGACAATGCCACTTTCCTGCACCCGCGCCATGACGGGATCGGATTTCTTGTCCTCGCGCACGCGGATCATGTCGCCCGGCGCTCCATCCTCGTCGGCGATCATCATGCGTGTGACCATGAAGGCGCTGCCGCCCGCGATCATCTGAACCGGATCGCCCTTCTTGACGACGACCTGCCTTTGCACCGGAGCCGCGCGGCCATAAGCGGCGGGCTGCATCGTCGCCATCGGCTGCTGGTCGCCGGGGTGCAGCGGCACGCGGATGCGCCAGCCCAGCGGCTTGCACTCGATCATCGCCGCCCCGAACATCATGCCCGACATCTGCGGCACCTGCGGACAGGCGGCGAGTTTCAGCCTGCGGTCGACGGGCGCGACCGCGCCGCCGGGCTGGCCGATATTCGCGCCGACGCTCATCGCAACGATGCTGTCCAGCCGGTCGAGATTCTCGAACTGCTGGGCATAGGCCGGGGCGCTGACGCCGAGTGCGGCGAGAATGACGGATATTTTGGCGAGTGTGCGGGCCACGTTTGTCTCCTGACAGAAATCTATCAGGTCACATTTAAGCAATTACCGTGCCAGTTGAGGGCGGCTTATCGCGCCTTGATGATAAACTGCTGCCCGGCCTTGCTCTCGCTCTGCTGATCTAGGCCGCGGATGACGATGCGCTCGCGCGCAACGCCCTGTGCCGCAAGACCGCGCGCCACAGCGCCGAGGCGGGCAGCCGCCAGATCCCAGTTGTCGAAGCGGTTGGTCGCGGCGTCCAAGCCGACCGAGCGGATTTCAACCTCCGCCTTGTCGGCCTTGCGATGGACGGCGACCGCCTTCAGCGCCTGCTCGCCTGCGGGAGTGAGCAGCGCCTCGCCAGGCTGGAACAGGTTACGCGCGGCAAGCTGATCCGACCGGGCGGGAACCGGCGCGCCAAATTCCTGCGCCACGCCGTTCACCACTTCATGCTGGCGCCCATTGCTGGCTTGCAGCAGCACGAAAAAGCCGAGCAACAGCAAAGCGAGATCGGCAAAACTCAGCGCCCAGCGGTTGCGCCGGGCATGGGCAACCGCCCGCGCCTTCATGCGACCTCGCGGATCGAGGCGCGGCGAACGGGAGCGGTCTCACGACGGGCGACGCGCAACATCCGCTGACACAGCTCGGTCTGCCAGGCGAGTTCGCGCTCGGAAAGCTCGGCAAGGCGCGTCGCAATCGGCGCGGCGACGAGGTTCGCCAGCACCACGCCATAGAGGGTGGTGAGCAACGCAAGTGCCATCGCCGGGCCGATCTTGGCGGGATCATCCATGCCCGCGAACATGCCGACAAGGCCGATGATCGTGCCGGCCATGCCCAAAGCGGGCGCGACATCGGCAATCGACAGCCAGAGCTTCTGCGCCGTCTCGTGGCGCGTGCGTCGGTCCGCCAATGCCTGCTCCGCCCACATCTCGAAGCGGTCGACCGTTTCGGTATCGGCCAGTTTACGAATGGCAAGCGCGAGGAACGGGTTGGCGGCGCGCACGCGGTCCGTGCACTGGAGTCCGCGCAGCTGTGCCACATGATCGACGCGGGTCATAGTCGCACGGGCGAGCAGCATGTCCCGCTCCGGGTCCGCGCGCCACAGGCAGGGCAACGCCATCAGGCCGCGCGCCAGCGCTTTCGGGCCATTTTGCAGCAGTGCGATGAGCACGCAACTGCCCAGCATGCAGCCGAGGGTGAGCGGATTGAAGAGATGGGTGAGCAGTTGCATGTTGATACCTCTAATCGCGCTTCATAGCGGGCAGAGTTTACCAAAGCGCGTAGGGCTATGCTTAACGAGCGGCAAAAAATTGCCGCCAACCGGCAAAAGCATGCCGCGCTTGCCGGAGCGTCAACTCCCACAAACCCGGCTTCGCCCAAAACCCAAGCAATTCCGCCACAAAGACAAAACTGGCACGGGCCTTGCTTATATCATGTCGGATGAACCTGCCCGGCAATCCATAACGATAGAACGGCGGGTTCGGAGCAAAGTTTAGAGGCCAAACTGAAAAACTTGTGAACGGAAAAAAGATGGGACTGGACGACGCACTGTTTGGATTGCACGGAAAGGCGTTGGAGCTTCGCTCGCAGCGGCTCAATCTGCTTGCCTCCAACATCGCCAACGCCTCCACCCCCGGCTACAAGGCCCGGGACATCGACTTCGAGGCGGCCTTGAAGGACGCAACCGAAAAGGGCGATAGCGCAACCCAGGCCGCCAATGCCGCGATGGGCTATCGCATCCCGCTGCAACCCGCGCTCGACGGCAACACGGTCGAGCTCAATACCGAGCAGACGCTCTTCGCAGAGAACGCAGTCAAATATCAGACCACGCTTTCCTTTCTGGAGAGCCGCATCAACACCATCACCCGCGCCCTGAAGGGAGAATGAGGATGGCGAACACGCCCATGAACATATTTGACATTGCCGGGCGCGCCATGTCCGCGCAGCTCGTGCGCCTGAATGCCACCGCGTCCAACATGGCGAACGCCGGCACCGTCACCGGCAGCGAAAAGCAGGCCTATCGCGCGATCCGGCCGATCTTCCAGTCGGTGACCGAGCAGCCCGGCATATCTACCGTCAAGGTGCAGAGCGTCGTCACCACCGATGCCAAGCCGGTGAAGCGCTATGACCCCAATCACCCGCTGGCCGACAAGGACGGCAATGTGTTTGAGGCCGCCGTCGATAGCTCGACCGAGCTCGTCGATATGCTCGAAGCCTCGCGGATGTATCAGAACAATGTGCAGGTCTTGCAGACCGCCAAATCCCTCATGCTTGACACCGTTAGGATGGGCAAATGACCGTAACCAACACCACTAGCACTGGCACGACCTATGCCGACACCCTTGCCCAGAAATCGGCGGGCGTGACGCAGAAGAGCATGGCGCAGACCGATTTCCTGACGCTGCTCACCGCGCAGTTGAAGTCTCAGGACCCGTTCAACCCGATGGATAACGCCCAGATGGTCGCCCAGATGGCGACGATCAGCAACACCAGCGGCATCGCGGAAATGAACCAGTCGCTGAAAGCCATTTCCGCCTCCCTGACAGGCAGCCGCATCAACGATGCCGCAAGCTGGATCGGCCGCTCGATGCTGGTGAAGAGCAACATCGCCGCGCCGGATGCGCAGGGTCAGTATGCGGGCCAGATCACTACCGATACCGACGCCAGCGCCCTTTCCGTCAGCCTCGTCGACGGCAGCGGCAACACGGTGAAGACCATCGATCTCGGCGCGCGCCCCGCAGGCGACGTCTCCTTCTATTGGGACGGCAAGGATAGCGCCGGAAACTACATCGCCGGCCAGCCGCTGCAGGTGAAGGTCAGCGGCGCGACGCCGATTGAGGTCGATACCTGGGCCAGCATCGCCGCCGTGCAGTCACCTGCCGACGGTAGCCAGGCCATGCTCATTACCCCGCTCGGCAAATTCACGCCCAGCGAAGCCATCAAACTCACCTGATTTTTCCAAACCCCATTTCAACCAAGGAGCCTAGTCCATGTCCTTTTATACCTCACTCACCGGCCTCAAGGCGGCCCAGTCCGATCTCGCGACCGTTTCCAACAACGTCGCGAACGTGAACTCGACCGCGTTCAAGAAGAGCCGCACCAACTTCGGTGACATCTTCGCCGCCGCGCCGATGCAGACCACCACGCAGGTTGCGGGTCAAGGCACGCGGATCACCGGCATCCAGCAGCAGTTCACGCAGGGCACCGTCGAGACGACCGACAAGACGCTCGATCTCGCGATCACGGGTGAAGCCTTCTTCACCGTGAAGACCCCGCCGCCGACATTGCAGGTAAGCTATACCCGCAACGGCGCGTTCTCGCTCGACGACAACCGCTATGTGGTCGATACCGTCGGTGGCCGCTTGCAGGTTTTCCCCTGGGACAGCACCGCCAGCGCGATCGACTTGACGACACAATCCGATCTTCAGATCCCGCTTACCAAGCCGAGCGACCCGACGATCCAGCTTTCCTCGGTCGGCGTGACTGTCGACGGCACCGTGACGGCGACTTTCGCCGACTCGACCACGCAGATTCTGGGCCAGATCGCGATGGCGGCATTCCCGTCGAACGAAGGCCTGCGCCAGAAGGGCGACGCGCACTGGGAGTCCACGCTACAGTCCGGCGCGCCGGTTTATGGCACGGCGAACGCCGGTCTCTATGGCGCGATCCGCTCGGGCGCGCTCGAACGCTCCAACGTCGACCTCACCGAAGAGCTGGTGGCGCTGATCGCCGCCCAGCGCAACTTCCAGGCGAACGCGAAGGCGATCGAAACCGCAACCGCGATCTCCAACGCCATCGTCAACCTGCGCGGTTAAGCCCGACGCACGCAATTTGAGGGTCTGAAACGATGGACAGGTTGGTCGATACCGCTCTTACGGCGATGCGCGCTGCGCTTTCCCGGCAGAGCACGATCTCCAACAATCTTGCCAACGCCAACACGGTGGGCTTTCGCGCGGAAATCGCGAATGCCAACACTGTGTGGATCGAAGGTCAGACCTTCAGGACGCGCGCGCAGGCGGGCGAGCAGGTTTTGGGCGCCGACATGAAGGAAGGCTCGGTCACCTCGACCGGCAATCCATTGGATGTCGCGGTCAACGGCGAAGCATTGCTCGCGGTGCAGGCGTCGGACGGCTCGGAAGCCTACACACGGCGCGGCGACCTCAAATTATCGGACTCGGGATTGCTGACCACGGGAGATGGACTCCCTGTGATCGGCAATTCAGGCCCGATCACCCTGCCCCCTTATGACTCGATCAGCATCGCGCGGGACGGCAGCATCTCGATCGTTCCCCAGGGCGGCGACCCGAAATCGCCCCAGCAGGTCGACAAATTGAAGCTCGGCAACCCCAAGGGTTCGCAGATCGCCAAGGGGCTGGATGGCCTATGCCGCGAGGTAAACGGCGGCGTGCTGCCGGACGATCCGCTGGGTCAGGTAACCGGCGGATCGCTCGAAGGATCGAACGTCAACGCCACCGAAATGCTGGTTCAGATGATCGAGGCCAGCCGGGCGTGGGAAACGCAGGTCAAAATGATCGACACCGCGAAACAGATCGATGACGGCGGCGCCAGCCTGATGAAACTGCCAGGATCATAGTGACGGCGCCTGCCCTCTCCCCCTCCCAACCTCCCAATAGTTTATCCTGTCGGGAGGTTGGGTGGGGGAGAGGGCCGGAACCGGTCATCCCCGTGAGGGGATCATGAAATAAAGCGAAGGACTATAGACCATGACCAACGCCGCTCTCCACGTCGCCCGCACCGGGCTCGATGCGCAGAACACCAAGATGCAGGTGATCGCCAACAACCTGGCGAACGTGAACACCACCGGCTTCAAGAAGGACCGCGCCAATTTCGAGGCGCTGGCCTATCAGCAGCTCATTGCGGCGGGCGCGGCGTCTGACAGCCAGAACAAGTTTGCGACCGGCCTCTCGCTCGGCACCGGCGTCGCGCTCGCGGGGACCAGCCGAATCGAAACGCAGGGCACGCTGACGACGACAGGCAGCGCGCTCGATCTCGCGATCGAGGGCGGCGGCTATTTTCAGGTGCAGCGCGCGGATGGCACGATCGGCTATACCCGCGACGGCAGCTTCAGTCGCACAGCGGAAGGCACGCTCGTCACTTCCGACGGTCTGCCGCTGATCCCGCAGATCCAGATCCCGGACGGCACGACCTCGCTCACCATCGGCAACGACGGCACCGTATCCGCCACCATATCCGGGCAATCGGCGCCGACCGACCTCGGCCAGATCGAGCTAGCGAACTTCGCCAACCCCTCGGGCCTGCAATCTGTCGGCAGCAATGTGCTGCTGGAGACAGCCGCGAGCGGCGCGCCGCAGGTCGGCGTTGCCGGGCTCGATGGCCGCGGCACGATCAAGCAGGGCAGCCTCGAAGGCTCCAACGTCAACATCGTCGAGGAACTGGTCGACATGATCGAGACGCAGCGCGCCTATGAGGTGAACAGCAAGATGATCAAGTCGACCGACGAAATGCTGCAATATGTGAACCAGCAGCTGTGAGGAGTGTGAAGACTATGCGCACGACCCTCGCCCTGGTGTTAGGTTCCGCCATCATGCTCGCTTCGCCCGCGTTCGCCGGCAAGAAGAAGGAGCATCTCGATTATGCGCCGACCTATTCGGAAGCCCTGCCCGAAACCATGCCTGCCAATGGCAGCATCTTTCAGGCGGCGAACGGCTATGCCGCGCTCACCAGCGGCGCGCGCGCGGCGATGGTCGGCGACATCATCACCATCCAGCTGGTCGAGAGCACGCAGGCATCCAAGAGCAACGCCGCCAATATGGGCCGCGACGGCAGCATCGGCCTGACACCGCCAAGCACCGGGCCGCTCTCCGGCCTCATCAAGGCATCGGACGTGGCATCGAGCGGCACGCAGACCTTCAAGGGCACCGGCGCGGCGAGCCAGTCCAACAGCCTGAACGGCGAGATCACCGTCACCGTGGCGAAGCTGTTCCCCAACGGCACCATGCTGGTGCGCGGACAGAAGGCGCTAACGCTCAATCGCGGCGACGAATATATCCAGATCGCGGGCATCATCCGCCCGGCGGACATCTCGAACGACAACAAGGTGCTTTCGACCCGCGTGGCGGATGCCAGGATCACCTATTCGGGCAAGGGCGAAATCGCCCGCGCCAGCCGTCAGGGCTGGTTGCAGCGCTTCTTCAGCATGTTGAGCCCCTTCTGATGGAAAAGAGCATGAACAGCCTTCTTCGCACCGCCCTGCTCGTCCTGCTGGTCGCGTTTTCGACAGCCATCATCGTCGTTCCGGCACATGCCGAGCGGATCAAGGATTTGGGCAATTTTCAGGGCATCCGCCCAAACCAGCTCACAGGCTACGGCATCGTGGTCGGCCTTGCGGGCACGGGCGACGACAGCCTCGAATATGCGGCGCAGGGCATGAAGGGCGTGATCTCGCGCTTCGGCCTTACGCTGCCGCCGGGCGTCAATCCTTCGCTCAAGAACGCAGCGGCGGTGATGGTGACGGCGGAACTGCCTGCCTTCGCCAAGCCCGGCCAGCGGCTGGACGTCACCGTATCGGCGCTGGGCAAGGCGAAGTCGCTGCGCGGCGGCACGCTCGTCATGATGCCGCTGCGCGGCGCGGACGGCCAGATCTACGCGATGGCGCAGGGCAACCTCGAAGTCGGCGGCCTTGGCGTCTCCGGCTCTGACGGCAGCCAGGTCTCGGTCAACATCCCGTCGGCCGGGCGCATCCCCGCTGGCGCGACCGTCGAGCAGGCGGTGGCGACCGGGTTCGACACTGCGCCGAAGCTGGAATTCAACCTCGCGGAAGCGGACCTCACCACGGCGCTGCGCGTGGCGGACGCCGTCAACCTCGCTTTCGGGGACAAGCGCGCCCGCGCGATGGACGCCGTCACCATCCAGATCGACGCCGATCCCGGCGCGGAAGGCCGCATCATGATGATGGGCCTCATAGAAAATATCGTCGTCAAGCCCGCCGATGCGCCTGCCAAGGTAATCGTCAATGCGCGCACCGGCACGGTCGTCATCAACGGCGCGGTACGGATCGCGCCCGCCGCGATCGCGCACGGCAAACTCACCGTCAGCGTGCAGGAAGCACCCAAGATCGTGCAGCCCGCTCCTTTCTCCAAGGGCGAGACGGCGGTCGAGCCATCGAGCTCGATCCGCATCGAAGAAGACAAGCGGCCGGTAATAGATTTTAAAGGTGGAGCCAATCTTGCCGATATAGTGAAAGGGCTGAACGCAATCGGCGCTTCGCCCGCAGACATGGTGGCCATCCTCGAAGCCCTGAAGCAGGCGGGCGCGATGAAAGCCGAACTGGTGGTGATCTGATGGATATGGCCTCAACGACCGGGATAGCGCTCAACGCTCCGACGGCGCCCGCTTCGGCAAAGGCACCGCGCGACCCGGCGCTGGAGAAGGCCGCCAAGGCGTTCGAGGCGATCTTCCTCAGACAGATGATCGGCGCGATGCGCGCGTCCAGCATGGGCGAAGGCATTTTCGACAGCAGCGCGACCGAGCAGTTCCGCGACATGGCCGACGCCAAGACGGCGGAAAGCATGGCGCAGACCGGTAAATTCGGCGTGGCCGAGCTGTTGATCCAGCAATTCGGCGCGCGCGCGGCGGCGGCGTCATCAATCAATGCAAAGCCCGAGCTCGCCATTGGCGGCACGCACGCGCCACTCTCGATTGCGAAGGATGACGCGAAATGAGTTCGTCCGATCTCTTCGTCATCGGCTCCTCCGGTCTGCGCAGCATGCGCGCGCAGATGGGAGCGATCTCGGACAATATCGCCAACGCCAATACACTGAACTACAACCGGCGCACGGTGCTGTTGCAGGAATCATCGGTAGGGGCATCGAGCGAGCCGCTCTATGTGCCGCGCGCCAATTTCGGCGGGGCCGAAGTTGTCGGCGTCAGCCGTGCGAACGACATCTACCTCGACGCAACCGCGCGCCAGACCGGCATGTCCCTGGGCTACGCCAATTCGCGCGTGCGCTGGCTGGCGGACATCGAGACCGCCATCGGCGATGACAGCCTGGGCGTCGGTGGGACGCTCAACACCATGTATGCGTCGGTCGACAAGCTCGCGGCCAGCCCCAGCGATACATCGCTCCGCACCAATGTGCTGTATTCGATCGAGCAGGTTGTGAACGCGTTTCACAGAAGCTCCGACGGGTTCAACACCGTGTTGCAAGGCACATATAATACCGCGCAAGGCGACACCTCGCTCATCAACGACAGCCTGACCGCGCTGACGCATATCAACGAGGATCTGCTGCGCTCGAAGCAGGGCACATCGAGCTATGCGCAACTGCTCGACAACCGCGACGCGGAACTCGCCAAGATCACCCAGCGCCTCAACGTCAGTGTCAGCTTCGGCACCAATGACGATGCGATCCTGACCTACAACGGAACCACCGTGCTTCAGGGCAACACGGCGAGCAGCTTTGGTGTGACGCAGAACGCCAACGGCACGCTCGCCTTCAACATCGGCGGCACGGCGACCGCCGATCCAACCGACGGCGTATTGGGCGGCGCCTTCACCAGCGCCACGGTCGCACGCCAGCGGCTCGACAGCCTCGATACGCTCGCGGTACAGTTTGCGACCGACATCAACGCATGGCACACGCAAGGGCTGACCGACGCCAATGCGGCAGGCGGCGCGCTGGTCTCGGTCGGCACCACTGCGGCCAGCCTCGCGGTTACGATCAGCAATATCACCCAGATCGCGGCCAAGACATCAGATGGCCGGATAAACGGCAACCTGCTCGACATCTCGACCACACGCGGCACCAGCAGCGTAGAGGCAGGGTGGACAGCGCTTGTCGCCAATCATGCCTCGCTGCTCAACACCACCCAGGCCGAGCAGACCGCCGCCGAGCTGCGCGATCAGAACGCCCGCTCCGCGCGCGATGAAGTGAGCGGCGTCGATCTGGACCGGGAAGCGGCCGATCTGCTGCGCGTGCAACAGGCCTATCAGGCATGCGCCAAGGTTATTCAGGCGGCGAAGGAAATCGCCGACACGATATTGAACCTGGGATAGGATGAAGAGGTAAAGCCAAGATGGTTTCGATTACATATCAGGCAATGACCGACGAAATCCGCCGCCAGCAACTGCTCGCCCAGAGCATTTCGGCGGACCAGGCAGCGGTATCGAGCAGCAAGCGGATCACCCAGCCCTCGCAGGATCCGCAAAGCTGGGTGCAGATTTCCGACATCGGCCGCGCACAGTCCCAGAACGGCGCATGGGCG
>CAZLTO010000010.1:0-14395 GCA_964562475.1 uncultured Sphingobium sp.
CAAATATCGGCGGGCTAGGACCATTCGACGGTATTTTTGAGTTCGTTGTGAGCGTGCCCATTACGTTCATAGTTGGATTGATTGTTCGCCATAAGCGCCGATCCTCGGCTTTGTGAGATTTTATGCTGAAGATAAATAACCTCTCGAATACCGTCGGTGATAAGCCGATCCTTCGCGGTCTCTCGCTCAGCATCAATGCGGGCGAGGTCCACGCGATCATGGGGCCGAACGGCGCGGGGAAATCGACGCTGGCCTATACACTCGGCGGGCGGCCGGGCTATGAGGTGACGGGGGGGAGTGTGATTTTTGATCCCCCCTCCCCTTCAGGGGAGGGGCCGGGGGTGGGGTCTCTCGACCACGCACCTTCGTCGCCCAGCGCCCCCACCCCAACCCCTCCCCTGAAGGGGAGGGGCTTTGACCTGCTCGCGCTCGCGCCGCATGAGCGCGCTGCCGCCGGGCTGTTCCTCGGCTTTCAGTATCCGGTCGAGATCCCCGGCGTTTCCAACCTGCAATTCCTGCGCGAGAGCCTGAATAGTCAGCGCCGCTTGCGGGGCGAGGAGCCGCTTTCCGGTGCGGAGTTCATGAAGCTCGCCAAGGAGAAGGCGGCGCTGATGGGTCTCGACATGGAGATGCTGAAGCGGCCGGTGAATGTCGGCTTTTCGGGCGGTGAAAAGAAGCGCGCCGAGATGGTGCAGATGGGCATCCTTGACCCGAAGCTCGCGATCCTCGACGAGACGGATTCGGGGCTGGACATTGACGCGCTCAAGGTCTGCGGCGCGGGGATCAACGCGATCATGCGCAAGCCCGACAAGGCGGTGCTGCTCATTACGCACTATCAGCGGCTGCTCGATTATGTAAAGCCGGACTTCGTGCATGTGCTATCCGGGGGGCGGATCGTGAAATCGGGCGGGCCGGAGCTTGCTTTAGAGCTGGAGCGCGAGGGATATGCCGACGTTTTGGGTGGGGTCGTCGCGGCGTGACCGCGCTCGCTCTCCCAACCCGGCGCGCGGAGGACTGGCGCTATTCGGATGTGGAGGCGGTTGCCACCATCTGGCCGGTTCCCGCGCCGGAGCGGATCGTGCTGGGCGCAGGCGAGGAGGGCGCACATGCGCTGCTTCAGGATGAGGACGACACTGTGGTCGTCGTGCGCGATTATGTGATCGAGCTGGCGGATGGCGCGACCCTCGATTTTCATCTGCTCAACAGTGGCGGGCGGCTGGGCCGCGTGACCTTCGACGTGCGGCTCGGCAAGGCTGCGCATTTCGCGCTTCATGCCGCGATTATCGGTGGCGGCGAGCAGACGCTGGAAGTTGTCACCACCGTCACCCATGCCGAACCGGATGCCACCAGCGAGCAGGTCGTGCGCGCGATTATGGGCGGCAAGGCGACCGGCAATTATCTCGGCAAGATCGCGGTCGAAAAGGGCGCGCAGGGGACGGACGCCAGCCAGTCCGTGAAGGCGATGCTGCTCTCGCGCCGCGCCACAGTCAACGCCAAGCCGGAGCTGGAGATTTTCGCCGACGATGTAAAATGCGCGCATGGCTGCGCGATCGGCGAGCTGGACAAGCAGGCGCTGTTTTATATGGCCTCGCGCGGGATGGACCCCGCGACCGCGCAGACATTGCTGCTGCGGGCATTCGTCGCGGGTGTGTTCGACGGCATATCTGACGAGGCGGAGCGGGAGCGGTTCGAGGCGGCGGCGCTGGCGAAATTGGAGGGGCTGGCATGAACATTGCGAGCCCGATCACCAGCCTGCGTGCGGACTTCCCCGGCCTCGTCACGCCCGATGGTCAGCCATGGCACTATCTCGACACCGCCGCGACGGCGCAGAAGCCCCGCGCGGTGATCGACGCGGTGGCGCGCGCGCTGGGCGAGAATTATGCCACCGTGCACCGTGGCGTCTATGCGCGTTCGGCCAACATGACTCTCGCCTATGAGGCGGCGCGGCGGCGGGTCGCCGGGTTCATCGGGGCGCAGGAGGACGAGATCGTGTTCGTGCGCGGCGCGACCGAGGGGATCAACCTTGTCGCCACGAGCTGGGGCGGCGCGAACCTCACGGTGGGAGATCGCATCCTGCTCTCGCAGCTGGAGCATCACAGCAATATCGTGCCATGGCAGCTGATCGCCGAGCGGGTGGGCGCACAGATTGATGTCGTGCCGCTGAGCGAAGACGGCAGGATCGACCTCGATACGATGGAGCGGATCATCACGCCGCAGTACAAGATGGTGGCGCTCGCGCATGTCTCGAACGTGCTGGGCAGCCAGCTCGACGTGCGGCGCGCCTCGGAGATCGCACACTCCGTGGGCGCGAAAATCCTGATCGACGGATGCCAGGCGGTGCCAAGGCTGCCAGTTGATGTCCACCAGATTGGATGCGATTTCTATGTCTTTTCAGCGCACAAGCTCTATGGCCCGACCGGTATCGGCGTGCTGTGGGGGCGGCAAACGCACCTCGATGCGATGCCGCCGTATCAGGGCGGCGGATCGATGATCGACCGGGTCACGTTCGCGCGCACCACCTATGCGCCCGCGCCGACCCGCTTTGAGGCCGGGACGCCTGCGATTGTCGAGGCGATCGGTCTCGCCGCCGCAGTTGACTATGTCGAGGCGATCGGCCTTCCCATGATCCATGCCCATGAGGCGTCGCTGGTGCGCGCGGCGCGCACGGCACTGGAGCATATCAACAGCGTGCGCGTGCTCGGGCCGGAGGACAGCGCGGGCATTCTCAGTTTCGTGGTCGAGGGGGTGCATCCGCACGATGTCGGCACCATATTGGATGAGGAGAATGTCGCGATCCGCGCCGGGCATCATTGCGCGCAGCCGTTGATGGAGCATTTGGGCGTCCCCGCCACCGCGCGGGCGAGCTTCGGCATTTACAGCGACGAGAGCGACATCGCCGCGCTGGTGCGAGGAATAGAACGAGTGAGGAAGATTTTCGGATGAGCGAGGGTGAACGCAAGATCGCGGTTGAGGAAGTCAATGAGGTCGCGGCTCCGCCCAAGGCGCGGGTCGAGGATGCTGCCGTTGAGAGCGCGGCGGACAAGCTGGAGCGCAAGCGCGATTACCTTGAAGGCTTCCTCAGCCAGCAGCCCGTCGTCGAAAAGGCGGGCGAGCCGGGCGGCGATGTCTATGAAGGCATCATCGCCACCTTGAAGGAAATTTACGATCCCGAGATTCCGGTCAACATATATGATCTCGGGCTGATCTATGGGGTCGACGTGACCGAGGACGGCCATGCGGTCGTGACGATGACGCTCACCACGCCGCATTGCCCGGTGGCGGAAAGCATGCCCGCCGAGGTGGAGCTGCGCGTAGGTGCGGTGCCGGGGGTGGGGACGGTCGATGTCAATCTGATCTGGGATCCGCCGTGGGATCCGCAGAAGATGAGTGATGAAGCCAAGCTCGAACTGGGGATGTTGTGATGAACGCCGAGACGAAAACCACGCGCGCGCGCCCAGCCGCCGTTACGCTCACTCCGTCAGCCGAGCAGCGCATTGCGGACCTGATGAGACAAGCGCCCGAAGGCGCGATTGGCGTCAAGCTCTCCACCCCGCGCCGGGGCTGCTCCGGCCTAGCCTATTCGGTCGACTATGTGACCGAGGAAACGAAGTTTGACGAGAAGATCGAGACCCCTGGTGGCGTGTTCTACATCGACGGCGGTTCGGTGCTGTATCTGGTCGGCAGCATCATGGACTGGCGCGAAGATGATTTTGCTGCGGGCTTCGTGTTTGAAAACCCCAATGCGAAGGGGAGCTGCGGTTGCGGCGAAAGCTTCACCGTCTAGCTTACGCTTCGAGTTCCGTATCTTCCCAGATTGGCAGGCGCATCGTAAAGTGTGCGCCGCCGCTCGCCCCTTCCGCATAGCTGACATCGCCGCCGCTTTGCCGCGCGACTGCCGCGACATAGGCCAGCCCCAGCCCTGATCCGCGCGCGCCTGTTGCGAGGCGGGTATAGCCGAAGCGGGCGAAGGGGTCGGCCCTCCGGGCAGGCGGGAGGCCCGGCCCCTCGTCGCTCACTGAGGCGAGCACATGATCGCCGTCGCGGACTACGGCGCAGCGGATCGTGCCGTTCTTCGGCGACGCGTTCACAGCATTCGAGAGCAGGTTGACGAACGCGCGGACCAATGCGGCCGCATCGCCCAGCACCCACAAGTCCATTTCCTGTGCGGCTCTGCGGTCGATCAGTACGTCGGCAGCGCGCGCCTGAGGCCAGGTCATGTCGATCGCCTGCGCCATCGCATCGCTGATGTCGACCGGCTCCATCTCCGCAGGCTGGCTTTCGAGGCGCGCGAGCTGCACGAAATTGTCGGCGAGATTGAGGGTCGTCTCGGCATAGCGGCGGATGCGCGCATGCACCTCGCGCTCGCGCCCAGAAAGGTCGCGGCGCGTTTCCCCTTCCAGCAGCGCGATGATCGACGCCTGCGGGCTGCGCATGTCATGCGAGAGAAATTGCAGCATCTCCTGCCGCTCCACCGCGCTCTTTTGCATCAGCGCGATGATCTGGTGCAGGCGCTCGGTCCCTTCGGAAATGCGATCTCCGCCGCGTCCGTCGATCAGGCTGGGGGAGAGCGCGGATTGCGCGAGCAGCGCGTCAATTTCCGTATCGATGAAATATGTCACCGCCGTCAGTCGCCGCCAGCCCCACAAGGGATAGACGATTGCCGGTCCCACCAGCGCTGCAACAGGCGGTATCCAGTATCCTGTAAGCGCCAGAGCCAGGATGGAGCCGACAAACAGCGCTGTCATCATGCCGATGGTGAGCAACAGCGCCTGGGTGGGCGACAGCCGCCAGAAAGCGAGCATCAGCAGCCACAGCGGCAACAGCGACACAATCACGACCCAGTTGCGTCCGATGGGCTTGATGAACCTGCCGGCGAGCAGGCTGCTGAGCATATTGGCCTGCACCTCGGCGCCGGACATCAGGGCAGAGCTGCCGGGGACTGGATATAGATCGCCGAGGCCAGTCGCGGTGGCGCCTACGATCACCGTCTTACCGCGCAGGACCTCCGTCGGTGTCTTGCCGCGCAACACCTCCACGAAGCTGACGGTGCGGAACCGGCCGACATCGTTAAAGGCTATGCTGACCACTGGCCCGTCCGATGACGCGCGCAGATATGTGGGCGAGGGGGCGCCGCGTATCTCGCGATAGGCAAGCTCCGTGAGATGCGGGATCCAGCGCCGCTCGTCCATCGCCTTGATTTCGATCCGCCGCGCCCGTCCGTCATTGTCCATCTCCAGATTGACGATGCCGAGGCCCGTCGCGGCAGCCGCGATCCGGGGATTGGGCCGCAATATTTTATAGGCTTTGCCATTGGGGCCCGGGACATCGAACAATATGGGGAGATAGACCGGCGGCCTTCCGGCTATCGCGCTGGCAACGCTGGCATCGCTCGGTGTCGGCTCGATGAACAGCACATCGTAGAGGATGATCTTCGCGCCTGCCGCCTTGAGCCGGGCGATGACCTCGGCGTGCCGCTCGCGCGGCCAGGGCCAGCGGCCGATGGCGGCAAGCGAATCGTTGTCGATCCCGACGATCACTATGTCCTTGTTAGGCGGGACGGCATGTCTGGGCGCGGCGAAATCATAGATGAGATGCTCGGTGCGGTCGAACATTTGAGCGCGCTCGGCCAGGAACAGCACCACGCTTGCCGCAAGGCCGATCAGCAGCCATTCGTACCAGAGACGGCGAAATCTCATGCGCGGGCTGCTTGCCCATTGCCGCAGGCCGGCCTCGACGGGCTAGGGATAGGAGAAGAAAGAGCGAGTGCCGGTCCATATGCAGGGTCCGTTGGCCTCGGCATTCCGCTACTCCTTGTCAAACACCTCCAGCCGATAGCCATGACCGAAGATAGTCTGAAGCCTATAGCCGTTTTCCGGCCCGAGTCTAAGCTTGGATCGAATGCGGGAGATATGCATGTCCAGCGTGCGGGTAGGAAGGTCGGGCACGCTGTTCCACAAGGTTTCGAGGATATAAGCGCGGGAGAAGGCGCGGTTGGGGTTGAGGAACAACATGCGCGCCAGCGCGAATTCGCGCGCGGTAAGCGGGATTTCCTCGTCCCCCAAAGTCACCGTATTCGACATGCGGTCAAAGCTGTAGCCGCCGAATTCCTCAATCCGGCTCTGCTTATCCGGCTGGTGGTTGGTGCGCCGCATCACGGCCTCGACCCGCGCGAGGATGACGTTCTTCGATTCAGGCTTGATGATATAATCGTCCGCGCCGGAGTTGAGCGCCTCTGCCACGTCCGCCTTGTCCGCCCGGCTGGTCAGCATGATGACCGGCGGGCAGGGGTTGAGCGTCTCGCGCGCCCAGCGCAGAATGTCGAGGCCGTTTACAGGTGGCATCATCCAGTCAAGGATGACGAGGTCGAACGTATCGCGCATCATCGCGTTCATGAGGTCGCGCCCGTCTCGAAAGACGCTGCATTTGTGCCCACTATCCGTCAGCAGTGAGCCCATGAACTCCCGGATCGTCTCTTCATCGTCCGCTACAGCGATCCGCATCCACCATTCCCTCGCATGGTTCGAGGTTTATGACCCCTTCGCGTCTAAGTCATGGGCATAGTATATTGTTTTACAGATGTTTACTCGGGTTGACGGGTAAGGTCACAGCATGCGCCGCAGGACGTCATCCTTGAGGCGGAAATGATGATAGAGCGCCGCGCCGATATGGAGCGCCAGCAGCGGAATGAAGAGCTTGCCCATGATCTCATGGCCCTCGTGCGTGGCTTCGGCGAGCATGCTGCCTTTCTCGACCGCGAACTTGGGGATGTCGAACAGGCCGAACCAGTTCAGCGGATAGATATTTGCGGATGACATGATCCAGCCGCTCAGCGGCACGCCGATCATCATGAGGTAAAACAGCCAGTGCGTCGCCTTGGCGAGGGCGGCCTGCCATCCCGGCATGGAGGAGGCCAACGGCGGTGGCGTGTGGGTGAATCGCCAGCCGAGGCGGATCAGCGAGAGCGCAAGGACGGTAAGGCCGATCGACTTGTGCACGCCGGGCATCCACGGGGTTGTTTTCCAGGCATCATGGTTGAGGCCGAGTATCAGCGCCGCGATTATGCCCAGCGCGATCAGCCAGTGCAGCGTGCGCGCAATCCCGTCATATTTCACCTGAGCCTCTGTGGTCATTCCTGCCTCCCTCGCCAAGTCTATGTGGAATTGCGGGCGTCTTCTCCCGCCCTGATTATTTGCGGCGCGTCCCCTTCATCGCCATTGCGCCGAACGCGCCCGCCTGGATCGTGCCGGTGAGCGTATCGCCCTCGACGATCGCATCGCATTCCAATGTCATCGGCATCGGCAGGACCATGTCCATCTTCCATGTGAGCATGTTGCCGTCGACCTTGCCGTCCTTCACGTCGAGCGAGCCCAGCGGCCCGGCGTTGGTGCCGTGAAAGGTGCTGCCCTTGCTGACGATGGTGAAGACGCTGGGCTGATCGCCCATCGGCGTCTTGGTGATGCAATCATAGGCTCCGTCGACAGAGGCCATACCGTTCTCTCCTTAATGCGCGGCCGCGCTGGGCGCAGCGGCTGATTCGTTCGATGCTGGTGTGGATATTTCTACTGGAAGGCCGAGCTTTGCAAGCTGGGGCATCACGACGGCATTGTCGCCGACCACGACCCAGATCATCTTGTCGGGGTTGATCGCCGCACGGGCCGCGGCATCCAGCGTGGCGGCTGTCTGTGCTTTGTAACGCGCGGCGAGCCCTTCGACATAATCGAACGGGCGACCGAACAGCGCATCGCGCTGCATCTGCGCCAATACCGCGCCGGAGGTTTCATAGCCGCCCGGCAGTTCGCGGATCGAGCCGTTGACGGTGCGGTCCAGCTCCTGCGGGGTGATGCCTTTGGGGCCGAGAAAGTCGCTGATGTCCTGACGGATCGCGGCGATGCTGTCGCCGGTCTTGTCTGCCTGCACCGGCGCGACGACGATGTAGGCGACATTCTGCTCGTTGCGATCGATGAGCGACCATGCGCCATAGGACCAGCCCTTGGTTTCGCGCAGATTGACGTTGATCCGCGCGAGCATGCCCCCGCCCAATATGTCGTTGGCGGAAATGAGATCGAGCATGTCGTCGCTGCCTTTGCCCTTGAGCACCATGCCCGCATAGATCATCGACTGCGGCGACTGCGGTCGGTCGACGAGGATGATGCGTGGGCTTGGTGCAGGGACGGGGGCGCTGAAGTCCTTCTTTCCGGGCATGTCGCGGGTCATCGGCCATGTGCCGAAGCGGGCTTCGAGCTGGGCCCTCAGGTCAGCGAGCGTAATATCGCCCACGGCGAAGATTTCCGCCGTATCCGCCCGCAGCCATTTGCGGTGGAAGGCGGCGAGGTCGTCGCGGGTCAGCTTCGCGACCACGGCGGGGTCGCCCGATCCGCTGCTGCCGACGCCATAGGGATGATCGCGGCCATAGAGCGCCGGGAAGAAGGCGCGGCGGGCGAGGCCGCGCGGGTCGGTCTTTTCCTGTGCAATGGCGGTGAGCAGCCCCGCGCGCACTCGCTCCAGCTCCTGCGCGTCGAAGGCGGGATGGAGGATGATGTCGCTCAGGAGATCGAGCGACGGCGCGAGATTGGGGCTAAGCGCATAAAGCGAGACATTGGTGCGATCGAGCGAAGCGCCGACGCTGATGCTCGCGCCCAGCCGCTCCTGTGTCTCCGCTATTTCTATGCTGTTGCGGCTCGCCGTGCCTTCCTTGAGCATCGCAAGCGTGAAGGCCTGCGTGCCCTGCGCGTTGACAGGGTCGGCGGCCTTGCCCGCGTTGAACGAGACGGTGAGGCGCACGGTTGGCAGATTATTGCGGCGGGCGAGGTGAACCTTGATGCCATTAGAAAGCGTCGCGGTTTCGACGGTCGGGAAATCGACATTGGCGAACGCGCCGACCGGCGGCAGATGGCTACGGTCAAGCACGGAGGCGGGCGACAGCGTGATGATGGGCTGCTCGCCCTCCGCCACAAAATGCGCGGGTGCGTTGGTGCCGCCAGAGCGCGCCGTTGCAGGCTTCGCCGCAGCGCCGCCTTCCTCATAGACGTCCCGCTCTCCAGGCACCACTGAGAGCGCAAACACCGGGCGGGTCAGCCACTTCGCCATCGCTGCCCGCACCTTCTCCGGCGTGGTGGCGGCTATGTCGGCAAGCTCCTTCTTGTAATGCGCCGGATCGTTGGAATAGAGCAGCCCTTGCCCCAGTACCGCCGCCTTGCCGCCGCTGTCGCCTACCTGCTCCATCGCGCCGATACGGGCGGACACGTCGCTGATCGCCACGCGCTGCACCTCGTCCGCCGTCGGACCCTTGGCGATATAGTCGGCGATGATTTCATCGAGCCGCCGGGAAAGGACGGCGGGATCGACCCCCGGCTTCACATCGGTGGTCACCTCGAAAAAGCCGAGCTGCGCGAGAATTTGCGCGTGCGCTGTGACAGAGACCGCGAGCTGCTCTCCCTTCACGAGCTGGTTGTCGAGCCGCGAGGATGCAAGCCCTCCCAGCACATGCGCGCCAATCGCAAGCGGCGTCGCATCCGGGTCGTTGAGACCCGGAATCGTCCACCAGCGATAGAGCCGGGTGGTGGCGACGCGATCCTTCAGGGTTTCGTCCTTGCGCGCGGGCAGCGTCGGGATGTCTACCTTCACCGGCTGCACAGCCAAGCCGCGTTTGAAATCGCCGAAATATCTGGTGACGAGCCGCTTGGCGGTGGCCGTATCGACATCGCCCGCGAGCACCAGCACCGCATTGTTTGGCCCGTAATGATCCGTGAACCAGTTGCGGACATCGGCGAGTGTCGCGCCATCCAGATCCTTCATCGAGCCGATCGTGTCATGTCCATAGGGGTGATCGGGCGGCAGCAGGCCCGCGATCTGGGCATAATCGACCATACCATAAGGCTGGTTGTCGCCCTGGCGCTTTTCGTTTTGCACCACGCCACGCTGGGCGTCGAGCTTGGTCTGGTCGACCGCGCCCAAGAGATAGCCCATGCGGTCGCTTTCCATGAACAAAGCGGTTTCCAGAGCGCCGGTCGGCACGGTCGCGAAATAATTGGTGCGGTCGAACCATGTGTTGCCGTTGAGGTCGGTCGCGCCGATCTGCTGCATCGGCGTGAAATAGTCACCCGGCGCATGCTCGGAGCCGTAGAACATCAGATGCTCGAACAGATGGGCAAAGCCGGTCTTGCCCGCAGGCTCATGCTTGGAGCCGACGCCGTACCAGATCGAGACCGCGACAATCGGTGCCTTGCGATCGGTATGGACGATGACGCGGAGGCCGTTTTTGAGGGTGAACTGGGAATACGGGATGTCGACCTGAGAGACGAGCGCCGAGGCGGGCACCTGCGCGGGCGCGCTGGCGGGCGAGAGTGCGAGTGCGGCAGCGCAGAACAGGGAGGAGAGAAGGCGGGGAAGGGGCATGGACGTCTTTCGGGGTCGTGAAACAGATCGCGCGTGAACATAACCTCGCGCAATGAGGCTGCAAGCGCGATTGCTGTGGTAAGGATGAAGCGTTGCTGAATGACGGGGATGGGGTGGGAAGCGGACTATCTGCCCACTTGTCATGCTGAACTCGGTTGGCTTCGCCGCCCTGCGGGTCAGCATCCATTGGGCCTCACAAACCATTGCTCGATAGGGATAAATAGACCCTGAAACAAGTTCAAGGTGACGGACGTTGTGGCATCCGCAATGTTGTCGCATCCGTACAGTCCGATTTTTACGGACGCGCCCGCATCCGCTCCGCGGCGGCGGTAGCGAGGGCGTCGGCGCGTTCGTTTTCCGGGTGGCCGTTATGCCCTTTGACCCAATGCCACTAGACGTCATGCCGTGCGGCTGCCGCAACCAGCTCCTGCCATAGCTCGACATTCTTGACCGGCTTTTTGTCTGCGGTTTTCCAGCCGTTGCGCTGCCATCCGTGCACCCATTTGGTGATGCCGTCGCGCACATACACGCTGTCTGTGGTTAATATGACATGACAGGGGCGCTTCAACGCCTTCAATGCTTCGATGGCAGCCATCATTTCCATGCGGTTGTTGGTGCTGTCCGCCTCGCCGCCGGAAAGCTCTTTCTCGTGGCCGCCAGAACGGATCACCGCGCCCCAGCCGCCGGGGCCGGGGTTGCCCTTGCAGGCGCCGTCGGTAAAAATCTCGACACGAGTCCGTGCGGTCATGCCGCGCCGAGGTCCGCAGGTGCGGCGCCCGCGTAGAAATCGAGGCGGCGCAGATAAGCGAGCGGGTCTTTCCGCGTCACCATCGCGTCCGGCGGCGTGTTGATCCAGTCATAGGCGCGGGTGAGGAGAAAGCGCATCGCCGCGCCCCGGCACAATATGGGCAGTGCGGTGCGTTCGGCGTCGCTGAGGCCGTGCGCCTCTATATAGCCCCTGACCAGCGCCGCACCCCTGTCGGAATGATAGGTGCCGCCATCCACAGAGAAGCACCATGCGCCGTGCGTGACGGCAAGGTCATAGGCGCGGATGTCCGTGCAGCTGAAATAGAAATCGATCAGGCCGGTGACGGTATCGCCGTTCATCAGCACATTATCCGGGAACAGGTCTGCGTGGATGACGCTGCGCTCCAGATCCTTGGGCCAGTGCGCATCAAGGAAGGCGAGTTCTTGCCTGATCCTTACGGCGAGGCCCGGCGCGATGTCATCGAGATGATCGCCGCATTTGCCCGCGAGATCGTGCCAACCGGCGAGGTCGAGCGTGTTGCGCCGCTCGCCCACGAAACCGCGTGCCGCGACATGCAGCTCGCCCAGCGCCTGCCCGGCGGCGCGGGATTGCTCTGGGCTAGGCTCCGTCACGGAAATACCGGACAGAAACTCGATCAGGCAGGCGGGTCGCCCGGAGAGCTGCTGGAGCTTATGACCCTCCTTGTCGGCGATGAAGCGCGGCACCTTGCATCCATGCGCATGGAGATGATCGAGCAGGTCCATGAAAAAGGGCAGATCCGCCTCGTTCACGCGCTTCTCGTAAAGGGTGAGGATGAAGCGCTCGCTGGCTCCCTCTTCCCGCCGGGTTTCGAGCATATAATTGCTGTTCTCGACGCCTTCCGCGATGCCCTTGGCGGAAACGAGCGCGCCCGTGTCATAGCGCGTCAGGAATTGCGCCATCTCCTCGGCGGGAACATGGGTGTAGACGGCCATCTCAGGCGGTCTCCAGCCCCTTGGGCAGCTTGAACGCCATGCGCTCTTGCGCTGTCTCGATGGTGCGCTCCGATACCGCGAAATGCGCGGCGAGGCTATCCACCACTTCGCGCACCAGCACTTCCGGCGCCGATGCGCCCGCAGTGATGCCGAGCGTCTTCACGCCCGCGAGCCATGCCAAATCGATGTCAGTGCCGCGCTGGATGAGCTGCGTTTTCGCGCCCGCGCGCTCGGCGCATTCCACGAGGCGGAGCGAGTTGGAGCTGTTGGGCGCACCGATCACCAGCACCGCGTCGCACTGCTGCGCCATGACCTTGACGGCCGCCTGCCGGTTTGATGTGGCGTAGCAGATGTCCTCGCCCTTTGGCGCGACGATGGCCGGAAAGCGCTGTTCCAGGATTGCGATGATCGCCGCCGTATCGTCGACCGAGAGCGTCGTCTGGGTGAGGTAGGCGAGGTTGTCCGGGTCCATGGGCCGGAGGGAGCGGGCGTCCGCTTCCGTCTCGATCAGCGTCATCGCGCCGTCCGGCACTTGCCCGAAGGTGCCGATCACCTCGGGGTGGCCCTTGTGGCCGATGAACAATATATTCCGCCCGGCCTGCACTAGCCGCTCTGCCTGCCGGTGCACCTTGGAGACGAGCGGGCAGGTGGCGTCAAGATAATCGAGGCCACGGTCTTCGGCCTCGGCAGGGACGGCTTTCGGCACGCCATGCGCCGAGAACACCACCGGCACGCCGTCCGGCACTTCGTCCAGCTCTTCGACAAACACCGCGCCTTTGGCCTTCAGGCTGTCCACCACATATTTGTTGTGCACGATCTCGTGGCGCACATAGACTGGCGAGCCGTATTTCTCCAGCGCGCGCTCGACGATGATGATGGCGCGATCGACCCCGGCGCAAAAGCCGCGCGGTGCGGCGATCAGCAAGTCAAGCGCTGGGCGGCTCTGTTCATCTCCGGTCATGGATAGAGCCTGTAGGCAGGATTGCGCGCCAAGGCTAGAGGGTGGATATACCGCCCATGCTGTTTGTGTTGCACAGCAAGCGCCCGGTCGATAAGAAGCCGGATCGAATTTTATAGGGAATGCCCGTGACTCCAACCCGTTCCAAGCTCTTTACAGCTTCTCTCGCCGCTTTTGCCCTGCTCGCGCTGGGGGCATGCGCGAAGAAGGGGGATCTGGATGAAACCGGCGGCATCGTGGCGGTGCGCAGCTCCTGCCCGGTCGCGGCGATCCCGGCGCAGACCGGCGACGTAACCCTGTTCAACCCTGTCGGCAGCACGGATGCCAACGCCATTGACGTGGTGGCGAGCATGACCAATCTGCGCTCCACCTGCTCTGACAGCGGCGACCAATATTATACCGAGGCGACCTTCGACGTGCTTGCATCGCGGCGGGATGCGTCTGTCGCGCGGGAGATCGATCTGCCTTATTATTCGGTCGTCGTGCGTGGCGGCAATGCGGTAATCGCGAAGCGGATCGGCCATGTGCGCCTGAGCTTCGCCGCCGGGCAGTATCGCGCTCAGGCGTCCGCGAAGGGTGCGTCCTATGTGGACCGCACGCAGGCGACCCTGCCGGAAGGCATCCAGCGCAAGATCACGGAAAAGCGCAAGTCCGGCGAGGAGTAGGCGGCGATCGACCCGTTCACCCTGCCCGAGGTCAAGGCGGCGTTGCAGCGAACCAGCTTCGAGCTGCTGGTCGGCTTCAACCTGACGCCGGAGCAGTTCAAATATAACGCGACGCGGTGAGCCGTTGTCCGTCACCCTGAACTTGTTTCAGGGTCCATTTCTCCGCAAGATGCGGCGCCGGAAGGCATGATGGATGCTGAAACGAGTTCAGCATGACAAGGGTGGAATGGGCCGCTTTGGATTGAGCCATGATGAAGGTTTGAGTTTTGACGCTTTACGTTCGTTTCGCCGCGCATATGTACGCGCTGCTGGATAGCATGATCGCGGCGGGGGATTTGCCCGCCGACATCAATCGCAAGGCGGTGACGGTCGAGCCGCCACGCGATCCCTCCCACGGAGACCTTGCGACCAATGCCGCGATGGTTCTCGCCAAGGCGGCGGGCACCAACCCGCGCGCGCTGGCCGAAAAGATCGCCGCGCGGTTGGAAGCTTTGAATGAGGTCGCCTCGGTCTCGATCGCCGGGCCGGGTTTCATCAACATGAGCCTGACGCCCGAGACTTGGGCTACGGAGCTGCGCGCCATTGAGCAACTCGGGGCAGACTATGGCCGGTCCAACAGTGGCCCAGGCCTCACCGGCAATGTCCGATCTGTCTC
>CAZLTO010000011.1:0-7197 GCA_964562475.1 uncultured Sphingobium sp.
GGCCACAACATCAGGCAGCAAGGCCGATCACCAGTCATTCATGCCATCTCCTTTGCCCAGTTCGAACGTGAGGTTACAGGCGAGCGCATTCGCGACAAGATCGCCGCATCCAAACGCAAAGGGCTATGGATGGGCGGCCCTGTGCCATTGGGCTACGATGTCGAGAACCGCAAACTGCTTGTCAACGAGACGGAAGCCGACCTCGTCCGCCATATCATGCGGCGCTATCTCGAGTTGGACTCGGTTGCGGAGCTGGCCGACGATATCAATCGCGCGGGCCATCGCACCAAGGTCCAGCACCGTGCCAGCGGCCCACATCGTGGTGGTTGCATCTTCCGGCGTGGCACGCTCTACCACCTGCTCTCTAACCGGATATATCTGGGCGAGCTCAAGCACAAGCAGGAGCATTTCCGCGGCGAGCATGAGGCGATTGTGACGCCTGATCTATGGGAAGCCGTGCAGGTAAAGTTGAAAACCAGTGCACAGGGTACGTCTCGCCGCATCCGGGCACGGCAGCCCAGCCTGCTGGCCGGACTGCTGGTCGATGGCGAAGGGAGAGCCATGACGCCCAGTCATGCGACCAAGTCGGGGCGGCGCTATCGCTATTATGTCACGCGTCCTGACCAACTCGATGGCACGCCCGCATGGCGGTTATCGGCGCATGATCTGGAGCATCTGGTCTGCGGGAGGCTGGCGGCCCTTCTTGCAGATGGAAGGTGTCTGCATGACCTCGTGGGAAACGGTTCAGCCGAGATTCTTTCCCGGACCATCGCCCACGCCGACACAAAGGCCGCAACATTACACAGCGGCACTCCCCTGGAGAAGATCGGGATACTTGCGGCAATCATCGACCGCATCTCCCTGCGTGAGGACAGGATCGATCTTGTCGTCGATCCGGCAAGGCTATGTGCTGCCCTCGATATCGCCGCAGAACCGATTGCCGAGGAACCGTTGAGTCTGTCACTGCCGGTGGTGAAGGTCCGCCGTGGCCATCAGCTGCGGCTGATCATTCCGGGACCGGAAATTGTAACGCCAGCAAAGCGTGACGAGAAGCTGGTCGCGCTGGTGGCGGAAGCTCATGCCGCACGCAGGCTGATGCTCGCCAACGCGGGAAAGTCACTTTCGGCCATCGCTGCGGCGCATGGCAAGTGCCGCACGCGGCTCGGCAAACTCATTGCTCTCTCCTGTATGGCGCCCGACATCGTCACCGCAATCGTCGAGGGACGCCAGCCCGCATCGCTCACCGCGCGGGGTCTGCTCAAGACCGATCTGCCGCTCGCCTGGGACGGGCAGCGTCTCATGCTTGGCTTCGCCTGATCCCACCTGCAGTCATAATTTTAGCGCCAGAGACCTGCGGCATTTTTCGCACACGAAAACCGGCGATCGGGTCGGTCTCTGACTGCACCCCCGCTCAGGACGCCCGCAAAGCCCGCGGAACCGCGCCGTTTGCGCCCCACGTCTCGCCCGAAGGCGAAAATACCGTTCACATCAGGACTGTTTGGTGCCCACGCGAATACACGAACTTCCGTGCCATTTTCGCCCCAATTGCATTTTTGGGACAATTTTGTGCTGAGAAGTCAGAGGGTTACGAGGTAGAATTTTCGGAAAAAACGGAAACTGGCAGTAGAGACGTGCCGGAGAGTGAGCTCGAGAGTTCAGCGTCATTGAACGCAGCATCATCGCAGAACGAGTTTCCCTCAGGCCAACGGCTTGCCTGGGTCTCATAATTCTCCTCGACCAAGAAGAGCTGTAGACCAGCTTTATTCATCGCTTGGTGATCTGCGTCGCGCCGCTAGATCAACCCATTCTTCGAAATGCGACTAGCAACTGAGGTCAGCAAAATCCGTAGCGGAGACACTCGGCTAATTCGCAGGCAATTCACCGCAATAGTGAGACGGCTTTGACCTCAGGGGCAAAAAGTCCTTACCGGACCCGCGCAGAACTGCGCCACATTTCCGGCCGAATCCAAAAATTACCTTATTTTACAAGAACTTATGACTGTCTGGTGCTCTCGAGAAGATTCGAACTTTGTGACAAAATGACCGCAACTTTTGTCATTCCATTATCGTGCCGGATAACATGTGGACAAAAATGGCTCCCGGAGCCTGTAGAGAGGTGATTGCGCCAGGCGCTCGGGAAGGAGTGAGAAGCGTAGCTCAGGCCACTAGTAAAAGAAAAATATCGTTCTTTTACAAGAACTTACGACTGTTTGGTGCGGTCGAGAAGACTCGAACTTCCACGGCCTTTCGGCCACAACGACCTCAACGTTGCGCGTCTACCAGTTCCGCCACGACCGCACATCAGGAAGGAAACCGCCCCTCATCGCTGAGACCCGGCACCTGGCAAGCGCTGGCCCTTAGCAAAGGGGGAAAGGCCATGCAAGCGCCCAATGCAAGGATTTGTCAGAGAGCGGCGTAGCCTCTAGCGCGCGTTGACGAACGCGAGTGAAATATTCTCGACGCTCTTGGGAATATCGCGCTGACCCTCGTTGATGGTTGCTTCTTCCCCCGGTTTCAGCTCTGTCTTGTCGGCGCGCGTAACCCAGCTGAACACGAGCCGTCCCTGGCGGTCCCGCAGTTGCACCTCGATTGGCGGCACTGGCTCGACATTGTTGCCGCCATTATGGATTCGGGCGCTGAACGCGAAATATTCCGCTCCATTGGGCAATATGCGCCACTCCGCAGGCTTGGTGAGGCTGAACAGCAGCGCCGGTTCTTCGGCGTCAGCAAGCAGACCGGCACGCACCGCCCATTGCGGCGGGCCAAAATAGGCCAGCGCCCCTCCTGCTACAGCCAAGATGAGGGCAAAGACTATGCCTGCATAGGTCCATAACCGCGCAGGGTTGCGGCGCGGACGGAAATCAGTCTCTTCCTCTTCCGCATAGTCATCCGCTTCTGCAATATCGGCGGCCTTTCTGCCTGCCAGCGCGTCGATCATGCGCGGATTGGTGGGGCCGACATCGGCGACATCGACTTCCTGCACATGCCCCTGCGGCGGAGCATTGCCCTCCGTTCCGGCCACTGCCTGGAACCCGAAATCCTCCGCCACGTTTTCCACGGCGGCTGGCGCCGCGACCGCCAAAGGCACAACCAGCTTTTGTTCGCGCGCCGGAAGGGCGATTCCCTCCTGAAACCAGCTATGCTTGCACGATGCGCAGCGCACCTGCCGCCCGGTCACGCCGATCGCCTCGTCCGGCACAAGATAGCGTGTCGCGCATTCGGGGCAGATCAGGATCATGCCTCTTATTAAGCGCGCATCGGATGCGCGCGCAAGCCATGTTGATGCGTTGTTAACCATTACCTGCTGCGATGGCCGGGCTTTACCTGCGCAAGGCCTTGTGCGATGGCATTTCGGGAGGGGTTTGGCAGGGTCGAAATGTCGCAGTGATGGACAGAGTCATCCAGTTCGAGAATATCGGCCTGCGCTATGGCGCGGACGCCGAGGTGCTCACTGACATCAACTTCACCCTCTCCGTCGGCGGTTTCTATTTCCTGACCGGCGCCTCGGGCGCGGGCAAGACCTCGCTGCTGAAGCTGCTCTATCTCGCCCAGCGTCCAACACGCGGTGTCCTCAAGCTGTTTGGCGAGGATGTGGTGATGATGCACCGCAGCCGCCTGCCCGGCTTCCGCCGCCGTATGGGCGTCGTCTTTCTGGATTTCCGGCTGGTGCCGCATCTCTCCGCGTTCGACAATGTTGCGCTTCCCCTCCGGCTGGCGTGCATGGAGGAGAAGGAAATCGCCGGGCCGGTCGACGAGATGCTGACGTGGGTCGGGCTGGGTGACCGGCAGGATGCGTTGCCCGCCTCGTTATCGGGCGGAGAGCAGCAGCGGGTCGCCATCGCCCGCGCGGTGATCGGCAGGCCGGATATCCTGGTGGCGGACGAACCGACCGGCAACGTCGATGCGGAGATGGCGAAGCGGCTGATGGGGCTGTTCGAGGCATTGAATCGGCTGGGCACAACCATCGTCATCGCGACCCACGACCTGCCGCTTATCGGCCAGATCAGCCACGCGCAGATGATGCGGCTGGACAAGGGGCGCCTCATCGACCCGACCGGATCGCTGCGTTTCCCGCCCGCCGCGGGCGGCGCTCGTGAAGGGCGCCTCGGCATGCCAATGGGCAAAGCGCAATGAGCCGGTGGTCCTTCACCAGCGCCGCCCGCAACCGCTGGCTGCCAGAGGGGCGGCGCGGGCCGATGCCGTGGATCATCGCGATCATGATGTTTCTCACCGTGCTCTCCGCCGCCTGCGCGCTCGGGCTGGGCCATGCGCTTGTCGGTCTGCGCGGCGATCTGGCGGGTGGCTATACGATCCAGATCGTCGAGGCGAATGCCGCAAAGCGCGCCCAGACAGTGCGGCGGGTCTCCGATTATCTCGACGGCCAAAGCGCCGTGCGGAGCCACCAGGTCATCCCCGAAGAGCAGATGCTGGCCCAGCTCGCGCCGTGGCTCGGTGATGACGTGCGGGCGGACGAGTTGCCGATCCCGACACTGATCGACCTGTCGATGAAGTCTGCGGCGGGCAGCGCGAAGGTCCGGCAGATCGGGCAGGCGGTGAAGCAGATCGCGCCTTCCGCGCGGATCGATGCCCATCAGGGCTATCTGGAGCCGGTCGAGGCGCTGATGCGCGCGCTGATGTGGCTGGCGGGCGGCCTTGTGGCGCTGATGATGCTGGTGACGGGCGCGGTCGTGGTGCTGGCTGCGAACAGCGCGCATGCGGCGCACCGTGGCACGATCGACATCATCCATATGCTCGGCGCGACCGATGTTCAGGTTGCGCGGTTGTTCCAGAAGCGGATTGCGCTTGATGTGCTGCTCGGTGCTGCGGTGGGGACGATTACCGCCGCCATCCTGCTGTGGGCGCTCGACAGCAGCCTTCATGCCAGCCAGTCCGAGCTTGCGGGCCTTATCCGCCTGCCGTGGCGCTCGATCGGCATTTTGCTCGGCCTGCCCCTGTTCGCGCTGCTGGTTGCGGCGCTGACGGCGCGGATCACCGTGATGCGCGCGCTGGAGCGCAACCTGTGACCGCGCGCCTCGCCGCACTGGTGCTGCTGGTCTGGGGGCTGGGCTTCGGCTGGTTCGCGCTGATGCTGCCGCAGCCGCTCGACGGGCGCACGACCGACGCCATCGTGGTGCTGACCGGCGGGGAGGGCAGGATCGACCGCGGCCTCGCGCTGATGCAGGACGGCGCGGCGAAGCGCATGCTGATCTCCGGCGTGGACCGCACCGTGAAGCCCCATGAACTCGCCGAACGCTACGATGTGCCGGACAGACTGTTCAACTGCTGCATCACCTTAGGTCGCGAGGCGATCGACACCCGCTCCAACGGTATCGAGACCGCGCAATGGCTGGAGCGGCGCGGCTATGACACGGTCCGCCTCATCACCAGCGACTGGCATATGCGACGCGCGGCGTTCGAGCTCCGGCTGGCGCTGCCCCGCGACATAGTGCTGGTCTACGATGCGGTGCCGAGCCAGCCGAGTTTCTCGACGCTGTTTCGCGAATACAACAAATATGTGCTGCGCCGTATCGCCGCGCTGCTTGGGATCTGAGCCGCCATGAACAGCTTGCCCATCCTGTTCCTGCGTTCGCTGCTATTCGCGCTGCTGTTTTATTCGGTCACGGCGCTGTTCGTCATTATTTGCGCGTTGACTTCGTTAGTGTCAGCTCGCCTGATGCGCCGTGCCGCTCGGCTGTGGGGCTATATTCATCGCGGGTTGTGCCGGGTGGTGCTCGGCCAGAGGGTGCAGATTGTGGGCACATTGCCGCAGGAGCCGATGTTCTTCGTCTTCAAGCATGAATCGATGTTCGAGACGATCGATCTCCTGTGCCTGTTTCCTGAGCCGCTGGTTATTGCCAAGCAGGAGCTGGTCGACATTCCCGGCTGGGGCTGGGTCGCGCGTCAGCACGGCGTCATTGGCCTCAGGCGCGACGATGGCGCCAAGGCGATCCTCCATCTGCGCCGCGAGATTGCCAAGGGGACGGGATCGGGCAGGCCCGTATGCCTGTTTCCGGAGGGGACACGCGTGCCGCATGGTGAGCGTCCGCCGTTGCGCTCCGGCTTTGCGGCGCTCTATCAGCTCTTGAAGCTGCCGGTCGTGCCGGTCGCGGTGGACAGCGGGCGCGTTTCCCCGCGCAACAGCTTTTTGAAGCGCCCCGGTGTCATCACCTACAAGGTCGGCGAAGTCATCCCGCCCGGCCTGCCCCGGCATGAGGCGGAAACGATCGCCCAGGAGAGGATCAACGCACTCAACACGCCCGCAGCTTGACCTGAATCAAGGACAGCGCGAGGCCATCCAGCGCAAGGTCAGCCATTATTTGAATGGAGTGACGCTGATGACCGTGCTGCATGAACTTCCAATATTGGGCGCCCTTATCGCCGCTGGCCTTTTCATGGCGGTGATGGTTGCGGTTTCGATCGAGGATGCGCTTCGCCACTAAAGCAGAGCGCCCAAAAATCGGCTCCTGCTTTTAGCGCGGCCTGTAAGCTGCCGCGATCAGCAGCGGCCACCGTCACTCTTGTCGATGAGATGGCCGGTTACAGCGCCAACTGCTGCGCCGACGACCGTGCCGGTCGTCTTGCTGCCGCGCTCGGTCACCGCGCTGCCCAGCAGGCCGCCGGCGATCGCGCCGATCACGGCGCCGCCCTTGCCTTCATCGCGGCAGCGATAGTTCCAGTCACGGTCGTAATAGCCGCGATCCCGGCGATACTCCGTGCGCCGATAATCGTCGCCATAATTGCCGCGGCGATAATAGCGGTCGTCGTAGCCGCCGCGTGAATAGTCATAGCCACGATAATAGTCGCCGGGGCGATATTCATGGTGGCGGGCGAGCGCGGGGGTCGCCGCAACGCCGGTGAGAGAAACCACACCCAGGCTGAGTGCGGCGATAAGCTTTTTCCCGACTGTCATCGTCATTGTTGTGCTCCTTGCCAATCCCGACCCGGAGCGCTGGCCTGGGATGAAAAGGCCGAATCATCGTTCCGCTGTCATGCACCTTATGGCCCCGCGCCCTTGAGCTTATACTGAATAAGCGTGTCAGCCTAGGTTCAGCATTGTTGCTGCGTTTATGGGGATGAAATCTGCATGCTTATCCCGTATGGCAGCACGGCATGCGCTGGCTGATCACTTCCATTTTCGCCTGTCTGGTGGTCGCCGGGATAGGATCGGGCGGCGAGGTTCGACACCCACGTGCCGGCG
>CAZLTO010000011.1:7207-14287 GCA_964562475.1 uncultured Sphingobium sp.
TTGTGCCCCAAACCCCAAGCCGGTTCGTCCGGGGGATGGCCCGGGGGCGATAGAGGCGATCCCGGTCGTTCTCAACGCCGCCGGTCGGGCGCAGGTGAGGCTGGGTCCGCTACATTATCTGGGCGGGTGGCAGCTCAAGAGCCGCCGTTCGCATTTCGGCGGGCTGTCATCGATGGCGATCCGCCCGGGCGGCGAGATCTGGGCGCTGAGCGATGGCGGTGCTATGTTCGAGTTTCCCGAGCCGGCGGGCAACGACAAATTCATCGGCCTCGCAAGGGTTCTCCGCACCGCAAAACGCGAAAAGGGCTGGATGCCGCGCCCGGAAGACAGCGAATCGATGGCCACTGACCCGGACTTTCGCGACATATGGGTCGGTTATGAGCTGCTGCAGGTCGTCTGCCGCTATACCGCCGATCTCAGGGAAATAGGCGCCTGCCGTAAGCCAAAGGCGATGGCGGACTGGCCGGAAACCGAAAGCATCGAGTCTCTGGCGCGCCTGCCCGATGGCCGCTTCGTCTCGATTGCCGAAGGCGCGCCCGGAAAAGATGGCGGGCGGGAAATGCTCGTGTTTGCTGGCGATCCGATAGAGGCCGCGACGCCACGCCCGATCCGCATGAGCTATATGCCGCCGACCGGCTATGACCCGACCGACGCCGTCTATATCGGCAACGGCAAGCTATTGGTCTTGAACCGCCGGGCGACGCTCTATGACGGCTTTACCGCGGTACTCAAGCTGATCGATATCGGCCATGCGAAAGAGGGTGCAATCATCAACGGCCCGGAGATCGCGCGCTTTGCGCCGCCGATTCTTGCCGACAATTTCGAGGGGCTGGCGCTGGAGCATGTCGGCAACCAGCGCATCTTGTGGATGGTGTCGGACGACAACCACCTGTTTTTCCAACGCACATTGCTCTTGAAGTTCGCGCTGGATGAGTCTTTGTAAGGGTTCGGCCCCAGCCCTCTCCCCCGCCCAACCACCCGATAGCATATCGCACAATATCGGGTGGTTGGGCGGGGGAGGGGGCTGGGGCCGTTCATCCGAACGCCGCGAAGCGAACGCGTTCGGATCAAACAAAAAAGCGGCCCGAAAGAGCCGCTTCCCTGCAATCCTTTGATGATTCGCGAATCAGGCGGCGACGGCGGCCTTCTTCTTGGCGATGTCGCGCTTCAGGCGGCGCGCCTTCAGCGACAGCTTGTCGTCGGATGTCTTCAGCAGCCAGTTGTCGAGGCCGCCATTATGCTCCACCGAGCGCAGGCCATGCGTCGAAACGCGCAGCTTCACGCTGGTTTCCAGCGCTTCGGACATCAGGGTGACGTTCTGCAGATTGGGCAAGAACACCCGCTTGGTCTTGTTGTTGGCGTGGGATACATTGTGCCCCACCTGGCGGCCCTTGCCGGTCAGTTCGCAAATGCGCGACATAATCAAAATCCTGTTGCTCGGAAACTCCGGGAAGCGGGGCCGATAGCGGGAATGGCTGCGCGCGTCAAGAATAAGCCTGCTTGTCGCGGCGGGTTTTTCCGCCGATAGGGCGCGTATGGCCCAGTCCTTCCCCTTGCCTGCCCCGATGCGCCGCGCGCTGGAGCTTGCCCGCGCGGCGGCCGAGGCGGGCGAGGTGCCGATCGGCGCGGTCGTGGTGCGCGATGGCGCGATACTCGGCGAGGGCGAGAACCGCAACCGGCGCGACAACGACCCCAGCGCCCATGCCGAGATGGTGGCGATTCGCGCGGCGGCGGCGCGCCTTGACGATTATCGCCTCACCGGCTGCGATTTGTATGTGACGCTGGAGCCCTGCGCGATGTGCGCGGGCGCGATCTCCCACGCCCGCATCGCCCGGCTCTATTATGGCGCTCACGATCCTAAAGGCGGCGGCGTCGAGCATGGCGCCCGCGTCTTCGCCCACCCCCAATGCCACCACCGGCCCGAGGTCTATGGCGGGCTGGGCGAGGGGGAGGCGGCGGACTTGCTCAAGGGATTTTTTGAGGGGCGGCGTTAAAGCGCGGCGCCATAATCAATCCGATACAGCGTATAGGGCAGCTTATACCCCGTTTTCAGCTCCACCGGCTTCAGCCAGGCCGGGATTTGCCCTTTCTCCAGCCGGTCATACATGCCGCCAGGGCTGCGCGCGCGGTAGATCGTGCCTTCGGGGAAATCCGGGCAGAGCAGGAAGTAGCGCGCCCCGTGCCGCCGCGCGGTATCGAGGAACGTCGCCGCGTTGCCATCATAGGCGTGGTGGAGGTCAAGGATCGCCTTGCCGTTGCGGTGATACGGCCCGGCGATCGCGCTGTGGTGCGTCATCGCGATCAGCCGCGGACCCAAGTCGACCATCGTCATGATCGTCGCGGGGGGCAACTGATTGAGGGCGACCAGCGCGGGCTGGGTGCGGCATCGTCCATTGGCGGTATTGATGCGCTTGAAGCGGGCGTCGCGCGCCTTGGTCGCGGCGGTTGCGGGCGCGGGCGGCTTGACGAGGCCGATCTTCTGCAACTGCGGATAGATCAGATCGCCGTTGAACGAGAGCGCCGCCAGCCCAACCGCCAACAGCGCGCTCAGCCGCTCGCCGACGGAGCCCCGCACCAGCCATTCCAGTGCGCCATAACCCACCCAGGCGACCGCCGGGATCGCGACCAGTTGCGCGGCGGGGCCGGAGCGGATCTGCCAGAACGTAAGACCGAGCGCGAACGCCACCATCAGCATCACGCTGGCCCAGGCCCACAGCCGCTCCTTGTCGCCGTGTGCGGCGAAACACCCTACCAGCGCCGCGATCAATCCACCAACCGGCAGCGCGGCGATCTGAATGGCGGAGGAAAGCGATTGGGCAGTTATCGGCTTCGCCTCGCGGATGTGCGAGAGCCACAGCCGGTCCAGATCCGGGTCGATCTGATAGACGCTGGTGAGGCATTGCGGCCAGAAATGATAGGTGAATGCCGCGACCATCGCGCCCATGAGCGCACCTGCCGCCAGCCGCTTCGGCCAGCCGCGCAGGCGCAGGAGGCTCAGCAGCACCATGCCTCCCGCCGCGAGGCTCAATGTCGCCACCCAGTTGGGCGAGAGCGCATCGCAGACGATGGCGCGGTTGTCGTTGCTGGCGAATGTCGCATATAGGAGGCCCGTGCCGCTGCCCATGCTGAGCGCATAGGGCGCCATCCGTCGCGCCGCGCCTTCCTTGAACACCCAACGCAGGGCGATGAGGCCGCCAGCGCCCGCGAGATAGACCATCATCTCCATGCCGATCGCGACCGAGAGCGCGCTCGCCGCGCCCGCCACCAGCCCGCCGCGCAGCCATTTGCGATCGACGATCCCGGCGAGCATCGCCACCACCAGCGCGAGCTGCCAGCCATGATGATCGATCCTGAGCGGCATATACATATTGAGGCCCATCGGCGCGCCGAGCGGCCCGAATGCAGAGATGATCCATGCGAGGCTACCGGGTCGCGAGAGGCGGCGGGTGATGAAGGAGAGGCCGAACATCAGGGGCAGCATGGGCAGCAACGGCGCCACCGCGCAGGCCCAGCGATCGGCCTGCCCTTCGCTCAGGAACAGCCGAAAGACCAGCATCAGTGCCGCAATCGGCAGATCAACAATGCGCGACCAGTGGATATTCGCGCCGCCGGGCGGGTTCATCCGGTATTGCCGCAGGTCAAACCAGCCCTGTCCGTTGAGCCAGTCCCGCACCTGGAGGTATCGCATATTGTCGTCGGTATCGCCCAGCGCGAACCAGTGCACCGCGTCGGCGCGCAGGCTGAGATAATAAGCGCTGGTCCCGACCCAGATCAGAAAAACGAGGAACTTCCAGTTAGCGTTCGCCCACGTCATCATGAACGATGCCTGCCGCGCGAGCGGGCTCTGCCTGAAGCTGCTGGGCCTGAAACGGATGGCGCTTTCCCTCATGGCCAACAGGGATTAGAGGCGTTGCGGCAAAGCGCAATGGGAATTGCGGCGGAATATTGGAGAAGGGTGTGCGTCTGGCCGGATATGGGAACAGGATGACGGCGGAACGGCGCGCCCTGGCGATGCAGATCGTCCGCTATGGGCTGGTCGGCCTCGCTGTCACCAGTGCGCAGGCGGCGGTCTACTGGCTGCTGGCGGAGCAGGCGCATATTCACAGCCAGATCGCCAATTTCTTAGGCTATCTGGTGGCGGTGTGCTCGGGCTATATCCTGCATGGGCGCTACACATTTGCGGGCGCGGCGCAGCCGGAGAACGGAGCGGCCCATGCGGCGCGCGGCGGCAAGTTCGTCGTCGCCTCGCTGATCAGCTGGGGGCTGAACGCGCTCTGGGTCTGGATATGCGTCTCGTGGCAGCACTGGCCGACATGGACGCCGATCCCGGCGATGATTTTTGTAACGCCTGCTCTGGTATTCGTATTGAACAAGAAATGGGTGTTCAGATAATAGTTTGACTCGCTCACGCGGATGAACCGCACCGTTTCAGTGAAACTGAAACATCAATTCAATGCACAAACCGCGCAACCACGTCCCGGTAGGACCGGCTCACCTTCACCTGAGTGCCGGACTGCAACACCAGAAAGCATTCGCCGTTGGTATGGGGCTTCACCTGCCGCACCTGCCCCAGATTGACGATGGTGGAGCGGTGCACGCGCTGGAAATTGCGCGGATCGAGCCGCTTTTCGAGATCCTTCATCGTCTCGCGCAGGATGAGGCTATTATCGGCGGTATAGATGCACATATAATCGCCGGCGGCGTCGATCCGCTCGATGCTGTCGACATCGACGCGGAAGATCTGCCCGCGATCCTTGATGTTGATGAGCTTCTCATAGCGGTTTGCGGACGGCGCATCGTCCTCGGCCGCATTAAAGCTGTTCATAGCCTCGGGCGCGACTTCGGCCAGCACTTCGCGCAACCGCTCCGCATCCTGTGCCTGCCGCTTGTCGGCGAGCCGTTGCCGCACCCGCTCCAGCGCGTCGGCAAGGCGCTGCTCATCCAATGGCTTCACGATATAGTCGACCGCCTGCGCCTCGAATGCCTTCAGCGCATATTCGGAATAGGCGGTGACGAACACGAACAAAGGCTGCTCGATGTCCATAGTCCCCTGCACCACGGAAAAGCCGTCAAATCCCGGCATCTGGATGTCGCAGAACACGAGATCGGGCTTGTGGGTCTTGATCGCGCGGATCGCCTCGCGCCCGTTCTGGCAGGTTTCGATGATCTCCACGTCTTCGTGAGGCTCCAGCCGCAGTCTCAAGCCTTCGATCGCAAGGCTTTCATCATCGACAAGAATGGTTCGGATTGTCATGGCTTCACTCTTGCTGTTGTTTCATGTGTGGCAACTCTATCGTCACGATAAATCCGCCGCTGGGGGTAGAACGCGTTTCAAACCGATGTCGTTCCCCGTAAGCCTGAGATAATCTGTCGCGGATATTCGCGAGGCCGACCCCGGTCGAAACCACCTCCTCGCCGCTTTCGGTTCCGAAGCCGGGTCCGGTATCCGCCACGGTGATGCGGACGTTCTCACCCGCAGGCTGCGCGATGATACTGATATCCGCCCCTTCCTCGCGCGGCGTAACCGCATATTTGATCGCATTTTCCACCAGCGGCTGGAGCAGCAGGGAGGGAAGATGGGCCTTCTCCACCGCCGGATCAATCTCGAAATTGGGGCGCAGCCGGTCTTCAAAGCGCATTTTCTCGATTTCGAGATAGAGCTTCAGCGTCTCCACTTCCTGGCTCAGCGGCACCAGTGCGGTCGGCTCGTTGATGAGCGTGTAGCGCAGGAACGACGAGAGGCGGGAGAGCATCGCGTTCGCGCGTTCGGTCTGTTTCAGCAGCACCAGCGTCGAGATGCTGTTCAGCGTATTGAACAGGAAATGCGGATTGAGCTGATAGCGCAACATCGCAAGCTGGGCGGCGGATGCCTGCGCCTCCAGATGCAGCAGCTGGTCCGCCTGCTCCTCGACCGTCAAATAGAAGTTGATCGCATAATAGAGCGCCGACCAGGCGAACAGCAGGGTCACGGTCAGATAATAGGCGCCGAGCAACAGTTGTAGGCTGGCGAGGCCGCCGCCGCGGTTCTGCATCGTGAACACCCACGCATCGATAAACGCGCCGATTGCCGCCGCGATCAGCACGACGAGGATCGAGACCGTCCATGTTACCAAAGGGCGCTGGCGGAGCAGCAGCCTGAAAATCACCGCCATGATGAGCGTCAGCGAATATCCGGTGACGGTAGAGATCAATACGGGGATCAGGAACGAAATCGGCTGCCCGTTCGCAAGCCCTGAAATACCGCGCAAGACAAACGCGCCCGCCCAGCCGAGCAGCTGTAGATTCCAGAACGCGCGGTTCTTGTCCTGGAAAAAGGGCTTGGGCTGAAACGGGTTTACGGACATCGGCGCATAGTCATAGCCATGAATTGCGACCTTGCGAACCCGTTTCGAGTGCCCTCCACCCACACATATGCCGTTGGAGCCATTTTTTTGTTGCGTCGTAATGGCCCAAGGCCGCATCGTCGTGGCGATGTTGCGTCAATATGAACTTGTCGAAAAAGTAAAGCGTTACGATCCCAATGCGGACGAGGCGATGATCAACCGTGCCTATGTCTTCTCTGTCCAGAAGCATGGCGGCCAGAAGCGCGCCAGCGGCGACCCCTATTTCAGCCATCCGATCGAGGTCGCGGGCATCCTCACCGACTTTTATATGGACGACAAGACGATCGTCACCGCGCTGCTGCACGATACGATCGAGGACACGCTCGTCACCTACGAGGAAATCGAGGAGCTGTTCGGCGAGGAGATCGGACGGCTGGTCGACGGCGTGACCAAGCTCTCCAAGATCGAGGCGCAATCGGAGAACGAACGCGCGGCGGAGAATCTGCGCAAGTTCCTGCTCGCGATGTCGGACGATATCCGCGTGCTGCTGGTGAAGCTGGCGGACCGGCTGCACAACATGCGGACGCTCCACTTCATCGCCAACCCCGAAAAGCGGCGCCGCATCGCGCGCGAGACGATGGAAATCTATGCCCCGCTCGCGGAGCGGATTGGCATGTATGATTTCATGCGCGAAATGCAGCTGCTCGCCTTCAAGGAGCTGGAACCGGAAGCCTATGACAGCATCACCCGGCGGCTG
>CAZLTO010000012.1:0-12758 GCA_964562475.1 uncultured Sphingobium sp.
TCGCCTTGGCCAGCGCCGCCACCAGCGAGGGCCGGTCGAGCGAATGGATCACGTCGAACAGCGCCACCGCCGCCTCCGCCTTGTTGCTCTGAAGCTGACCAACAAGGTGCAGGCGGATGTCGGAATAAAGACGGCGCAGCTCCGGCCATTTTCCTTCCGCCTCCTGCACACGGTTCTCCCCAAAATCCCGCTGCCCCTGCTCCAGAAGCGGTCGGATCGCCTCGGCGGGGTGCGTTTTCGAGATCGCGATGAGCGTCACATTCCCCGCTTTGCGACCGGACAGCATGGCTGCCTGCCCGATGCGGGCGCGCACCTGCTCCAAAGGGCCGGACTCGATGGTTTCGATGCTGGATTGACTCATCCGGGCGGGTATAAAGCGCGATATGCGCTCCCGCCAGCCCCAATCCCTGCCCAGGCCCTTGCCAAACTTGTGGCTGTTCACGGACGAACGGGTGACGGACGGCGCACTGTTGGCGGCAATCGCGCGCCTGCCAAGGGCAAGCGGCGTCATCTTCCGCCATTATGGACTGGCGTGTGAGAAGCGGAGCGCGCTTCTAGGCCGGGTGCGGACGCTGGCGAAGCGGCGCGGCCTTGTCCTGCTGATGTCTGGCGGGAAGGCAACCCTTGGGGTCGATGGCATTCACCTCTCCGCCAAAGTCAAGCCGCGCCGCCGCGAGGCAATCCACCGCGGAATTTGCTCCGCCTCCGCCCATAATGCACGCGAGATAGCCGCCGCCAGCAGGAGCGGCGCGCAGTTGATCTTCCTCTCGCCGGTCTTCCCGACCCGATCGCATGAGGGCGCTGCGACTTTAGGGCCAATAGGTTTCGCAACACTGGCGCGCCTCTCCCGCTGCCCGGTTATCGCACTGGGCGGCATGAACGCATCACGCTTCCGTCGCCTCAAGCCACTTGGCGCTTATGGTTGGGCAGGAATAGATGCTTTTACCCGGCATGGATAAGCTTGGATCGACATTTGGTTCAGGCGGAACCGAGAGGATTGATTTCCGAACATCGAAGCGGAGGAAATCGGCCCTCGCAGGCCCGCAGCAACCAAATATACCTAGAATTTGAATTTGGTGCCGACGTAAACGGCCTGATCGTCGCGCCGCTTGTCCGTGATCGGCGCGAGGCGATTATCCGGCCCGGCGTAGCGCACGCCGGCGGTGACGTTGAGGTTGCTGGTCAGGGAATAGCTGCTGCCGATCGCCACGCTCAGCTTGCTCTCGCCCGCTAGCGTTTGCGGCGCGGTGCCCACGTCGCGCTTCGCATCGAACTGGACATCAGGCTGAAGCCGCGAGGGCTTGCTCTCCAGCGAGAAATTGCGCGTGCTGGTCAGCTCATCCGCATAGACCGGATCGAGCGCCTTGCTGCCCATCGAATCAGGAATTGCGAATTTGCGCCATCCGCGCGAGGCATCGAGATTGAACGCCAGCGGCGCCACGCCCAGGCCCGGCGCGCGATGCTCGTCCATACGTCCCACGGCGCTGTCCGAACGCACCAGCACGGTGATCGAGCGCCTGCCGCTCAGCGAGCCGCTGGTGGGCGTGAAGCGGAACGCCCGGCTGCCGCGGTTGAGCACCGCATGGGCATAGGCCGAGGAAAGCTTAGGATCGTGAATGGCGGGCGTAAAGGATGCGATGCTGCCCAGTTCGGTGAGAGACACAGGAACAGTGCCGCGCAGTCGCAGCAGATCGTTCACCGCGCCGACAGCAGGAACCGCCGCCGCCAGCGCAGCGCCTGCCAGCAGGGAAACCCCGAAATATCCCCTGAACCTGACCATCTCCAATTCCGACTCTCGCGGCTTTCTGGATATGCTGTTTACGCCCAAAACCACGAAAATTCCAGCAGTAACGCCAAATTATTTGCTCGTTGGCGCAATAGCACACGCAACCAACAAGGATAACTCCCCAGGATTTCTCGCCATTTCGTCCGGATGGAAGCCGGAATCGAAGATGACCGAAGGGCAAAAGCGCGATTTTCCAGCGTCGGAGCGCAGAAAATTGGGCTTTGCGGGCTCGTATGGGTGCAATGACGAGAAATCCTAAAGGCTTGCCGAATGATCCAGTCCGGCTATAGAAGCATGGCATAACGGCTCAGGCGTATGATTTTCGCCCGGCCACCAAGACAAGAAAGTGCGCCATGACATCGCGGTTTTCCTCACGTCTCGTCATTTCCGTGGCTGCGGTCGCCATGCTTGTAGGCGTTTCCGCCTGTTCTAGCGGCAACAAGCGCCCCAAGGCGGACCTCGCCGCCTCGAAAGTGACGACCATCGGCGTCAACGCCTATCTGTGGCGTGCGAGCCTCGATACGCTTTCCTTCATGCCGCTGGTGCAGACCGACTCGAACGGCGGCGTGATCGTGACCGACTGGTACGCCAACCCCAATGCCGCCGGAGAGCGCATGAAGGTGACGGTGACGATCCTCGATCAGGATCTGCGCGCCGATGCGCTGCGCGTCGCCGCCAGCCGCCAGGTCAGCCAGAACGGCCAGTGGGTCGAGGTGCCGGTGCAGGCCGCCACGGTACAGAAGCTGGAGGAAATTATCCTCACCAAGGCGCGCGACCTGCGCCGCACGGCGATCGGCGAAAAGGACTGATCCGCCGCACTTACCCTATCAGTTGAGCCGGTGCATGAACGAATGCGCCCGGCAGGGAGCATGACAAAGAATGCAGAGGCGCTTCAACCCGCTGGAGGCGGACGCCAAGTGGCAGCGCATATGGGACGAGCGGCAGAGTTTCAGCGCTGACGAAACGCGCGCCCAGAGAGAAGGGAAGCCGCGCTCCTATGTGCTGGAGATGTTTCCCTATCCTTCCGGCCGCATCCACATCGGCCATGTCCGCAACTATACGATGGGCGATGTGCTGGCACGCTTCCGCCGGATGCGCGGCTATGAAGTGCTGCACCCGATGGGCTGGGACGCGTTCGGCCTGCCCGCCGAGAACGCCGCGATGGAAAAGAAGGTCCATCCGGGCGAGTGGACCCGCTCCAACATCGCCAACATGAAGGCGCAACTGAAGCGCCTCGGCTTCGCGCTGGACTGGAGCCGCGAACTGGCGACCTGCGAGCCGGATTATTACGGGCATGAACAGGCGCTGTTTCTCGATCTATACGAGGCGGGCCTCGTCTATCGCAAGGAAAGCGCGGTCAACTGGGATCCGGTCGACATGACCGTGCTGGCGAACGAGCAGGTGATCGATGGCAAGGGCTGGCGCTCCGGCGCGCCGGTCGAGAAGCGCAAGCTCAATCAGTGGTTTTTGAAGATCACCCAGTTCGCGGACGATCTGCTCGACGGGCTGGATAACCTCGATCAGTGGCCGGACAAGGTCAAGCTGATGCAGGAGAACTGGATCGGCAAGTCGGTCGGCCTGCAATTCAGCTTCGCGCTGGATACTATAGTAGGCGATATAGAAAGACTGGAGGTGTTCTCGACCCGGCCGGATACCATCTTCGGCGCCAGCTTCGCCGCCGTCGCCGCCGACCATCCAATCTCGCTCGAACTGGCGAAGACCGACGCCAACCTCGCCGCCTTCGCCGACGAGTGCCGCAAGACCGGCACCGCCGCCGCCGAGATCGAAACGCAGGAAAAGCTCGGCTACGACACCGGCATCTCGGTGATCCACCCGTTCACGCAAGCGAAGCTGCCGCTGTTCGTCGCCAATTTCGTGCTGATGGAATATGGCACCGGCGCGGTGATGGCCGTCCCCGCGCATGACCAGCGCGATTTGGATTTCGCGCGCAAATATATGCTCACCACGCCGCGCGTCGTCTCGCCCGATGGCAAGGATGCGCCGGTCAATGAAGAGGCCTATACCGGGCCGGGCACGCTCATCAACTCTGACTTCATCAATGGCATGGACGTGGAAGCCGCCAAGGCCGCCGTCATCGCCCGCGCCGAGGCGGAAGGCTGGGGCAAGGGCACGACCGTATGGCGGCTGCGCGACTGGGGCGTTTCGCGGCAGCGTTACTGGGGCACGCCGATCCCGTTCATCCATTGCGACGACTGCGGCGTGGTGCCGGTGCCGAAGGATCAACTCCCGGTCACGTTACCCGACGATGTGAGCTTCGACATTCCCGGCAATCCGCTGGAGCGCCACCCGACATGGAAGCATGTCGATTGCCCCAAATGCGGCAAGGCAGCGCGGCGCGAGACGGACACGCTCGATACGTTTGTCGATTCAAGCTGGTATTTCATCCGCTTCGCTAGCCAGCCCGATGACAAGCCGTTCGACAAGCAGCAAGCCGAGCAATGGCTCCCGGTGGGGCAATATATCGGCGGGATCGAGCACGCGATCCTCCACCTGCTCTACGCCCGCTTCTGGACGCGCGCGCTGAATTACTGCGGCAAGATTGACGTCAAGGAGCCATTCGCGGGCCTGTTCACCCAGGGCATGGTAACGCACGAGACATACATGAAGTTTTTTGACCCGCCGCGAGGGACGCCGCAGGCACGATATGACGGGCAAAACGGTGTGAATGTTCAAGTCCCCGGACCCATAATTAGCTATAAATATCTGTCTCCTACCGAAATTGAAAAAAGAGGGGATAGGGCCTTCGAGATCGGCACAAATAACGAGGTAAGGATTGGCCGGGTCGAGAAAATGTCCAAGTCAAAGAAGAATGTCGTCGATCCCGATGACATCATCGACCAATATGGCGCGGACGCTGTGCGCTGGTTCATGCTGTCGGACTCTCCCCCGGAGCGTGACCTGCCCTGGACTGCGAGCGGCATCGAGGGATCATGGCGCTTTGTGAACCGCTTATGGCGCCTGTTCGGTGAGGCTGATGGTGCAGCGACCGGCGAGGACAAGGCGCTCGACCGCAAGCTTCACCAGACCATCGACGGCGTGGCGAAGGATATCGAGGCTCTGTCGTTCAACAAGGCGGTGGCAAAGATCTACGAACTGGCGAACGCCATCGAGAAAGCCGCACCCTCTGCCAGCCGCTCCGCCGCGATCCGCACCCTCGCCCTGCTCGTCGCGCCGATGGTGCCGCACCTCGCCGAGGAAGCCTGGGCGGACATGGGCCAAAGTGGCCTCATCGCCGACGCCGTCTGGCCCGAGGTCGATCCGGCCTTGCTGGTGGAAGATGAAGTCACCATAGCCGTTCAGGTGATGGGCAAACTACGCGACACGATTACTGTCGCCAAGGGCCTGCCCAGGGACCAGCTTGAGGCGCTCGCGCTCGCCGCTCCCAATGTATCGCGCATTACAGAAGGTGCGGTCCCCAAGAAAATCATTGTGGTGCCGGACAGGCTGGTCAACATAGTGCTATGAAGCGCCTCGCTGCCCTCGCCTGCCTCACCGCCGCGCTACCTGCATTGGTATCCTGCGGCCTGCACCCGCTTTATGCCAATGGGTCGCGCGGCGCAGTGGCGAGCGCCATCTGCACGGTGTCGGTCGATCCGATCGAGGGCAAGGCAGGCTGGTTGATGGGCAATGCGCTCAATGACCGGCTGGCGGCAATTTCTGGCGGCTCCGGCCCGAATTACCGGCTGCATGTGGAATTGAGCGATCAGATCACCGGCTTCGGCGTGCGTTCCGGCGATACGGTAACCCGTGAGCGCCGCACTCTACGCGCGCGTTATCAGCTGTTCGATGGCGCAACCGGCGCCCTCGTTATGGACACGACAGCGGGCTCCGACTCAAGCTTCGATGCAGCGCAGAGCGAATATGCAACGATTGCCGCCGAGGATACCGCGCTGGAACGGCTGGCCGAAATCGTTGCCGACCAGATCGTTACCAACATGGCGCAGAAACTGTCGGTGGAACACAGGGCCGCCGCTGCGACAGGGCAGTGAAGGCCAACCGCTCGCAGATCGAAAAGGCGCTCGACGCGCCAAACCCGGAAACGCGGATATACTTGCTCTATGGCCCGGACGAAGCTGGAAGCGCCGCGCTCGCCAAGCGACTGGAGCGCGCGATGGGCGCAGGTGCGGAACGCATCGATCTTGATCCTGCGACCCTGAAGACCGACCCCGCGCGCTTGGCCGATGAATCCGCCGCCTTCTCCATGTTTGGCGACAAGCGCTGGGTACGGGTGCTCGGCGCAGGCGAGGAAAGCATAGCCGCGGTCGAAGCGCTGTTGCAGGCTCCTCAAGCGGGAAACCCGGTCATTATTATATCCGGCGCTATAAAAGCGAGCAGCAAGCTTGCAAAGCTGTGCCTCGATTCGCCCGCTGCTTTGGTCTTCGCCAGCTATGCGCCCGATGAGCGCGAGGCCGTGCAGATCGCACAGGCGCAAGCGCGCGAGCAGGGATTGCGCCTCTCGACCGATCTCGCGCGGCGTATCGCGGACCTCACCGGCAACGACCGTGCGCTTATGGCGGGCGAAGTGGAGAAGATCGCGCTCTATCTCGATGCCTCCCCCGCGCACCCTGTGGAAGCGACCGCAGAGGCGCTCGACGCTCTCTCCGCAGAGTCGGTAGAGAGCGACATCGCCCCGCTCGTTAACGCAGTGCTGGGCGGAGATATTTCCGCATTACAGCATGAAATCGCGATGCTGCAGGCGGGCGCGATCCCGCTCGCGAGCGTCACGCGTCCGCTCCTCAATCGCGCATTGCTGATCGCGCAGATTCAGGCCGCATTTGAGCGCACCGGCAGCATGGACAAGGCGATGGAGGCCGAAGGCAAGGCAATCTTCTGGAAGGAAAAGAGCGCGGTCCAACGCCAGGCGCGGGTCTGGAACAGCGCGCATGTCGCCAAACTGATCCACCGGCTGCTGGAGGCGGAACGCATGACGCGGAGCTCCCTCGGCCCCGGCGATACGGCAGTGCGGCAGGAACTGCTCACCATCGCGCGACAGGCGACCCGCAACCGATAAGCGCGATCCGCTGTAGCCGGCGATGCAATCCCGACGAATATAGAGTATCGGGCCTTGCACGGCCTAGCCTCAAGGAACATATTATGGCGATGGAAAAGCTCACTCTGACCGACGACGAATGGCGCGCCAAGCTGACCGCCGAACAATATCATATCCTTCGTGAGGCAGGCACTGAACGCGCCTTCACCGGCGAATATGACCACACATTCGACGACGGCAGCTATTTGTGCGCCGGATGCGGAGCCGAGCTGTTCAGCAGCGGTGAAAAATATAACAGCGGGTGCGGCTGGCCCGCCTTCACGGCTCCGGTCGAAAGCACGGCGATCGACAATTATGAAGACCGCTCCTACGGCATGCGCCGTGTCGAGGTGCGTTGTTCCCGCTGCGATGGGCATCTCGGCCATGTCTTCCCAGACGGCCCCGGCGAAAACGGCCTGCGCTATTGCATCAACAGCGGAGCGTTGGAGTTCAAGCCGCGTTAAGCTGAAACCTGCTTGAGATCATCCCGCTTGCGGCGGATTCCCTGACGGGCTAAGCCGCAGATCGGAATAACAGCGCGGAAACGACACGGCATGACGAAGGCGCATAGGCTGAAAATCTGGTTCGTCCGCCTGCTGAAATTCGGCGCATTTGCCGCCATCGCTGGCCTCATCGCCCTCGTGGCAGCAGTGGTGGTGGCGATGCAGTCGCTTCCCTCCTACGAGAGCCTCAAATCCTCGCCCAACGGCCAGATGATCCGGGTCCACGCGGCCGATGGCACGGTCATTGTATCGCTCGGTCCCAGCTTCGGCCGCTGGCTCACTATCGACCAGATACCGCAGGTGATGAAGGATGCGATGGTGAGCGTCGAGGACAAGCGCTTTTATTACCACCCGGGCGTCGACCCGATCGGCATGGCGCGCGCGGGCTGGTTCGCGATCCAGAATCGCGGCAAGGGGCGGCGGCTTCAGGGCGCATCGACCATTACCCAGCAGCTCACCCGCAATATCTTCCTCAACAACAGCTATTCCTTCGGCCGCAAGGCGCGGGAGATGATCCTCGCGCTGGCGATGGAGCGTAAATTTTCCAAGCGCCAGATTTTGGAGCTGTATCTCAACAAGGTCTATTTCGGGGGCGGCGCCTATGGCGTGGACGCGGCGAGCCGCAAGTTCTTCGGCCACCCCGGCACCAGCTTGAGCCTGCCCGAAGCCGCGATCATCGCGGGGCTCGTGAAGGCGCCCTCCAACTACAGCCCGACGGCGGACGCCAAGGCCGCCATTGGCCGCGCCTCGGTGGTGCTGGATGTGATGCGCGAAAACGGCGCGATCTCCCAGAGCCAACGCGACGCCGCCCGGCTCGATCATGTCGCGCTGGCGCCGGAAGCACCGCAGAACAGCGTGCGCTATTTCACTGACTGGGCGCTGCCCCAACTCGACATGCTGATCGACGAACCCACCGAACCGCTGGAGGTCTACACCACCATTGACCTTAACATGCAGCGCGCGGCGACCGATTCGCTGGTGAAGAACACGCCCAGGAGCGCGCAGGGTGCGCTGGTGGCGATGGATCGGGACGGCGCGGTGCGCGCGATGGTCGGCGGCCTAGATTATGTCAGCTCCAACTACAACCGCGCGACCACGGCGGAGCGCCAGCCCGGCTCGGCGTTCAAGCTGTTCGTCTATCTCGCCGCGCTGGAGGGCGGCTATAATCCCGATACGCATGTAATCGACGAGCCGGTCGAGATCGACGGCTGGAGCCCGCGCAACAGCAACGGCAAGAATGCGGGCGAGATCGATGTGCGCACCGCCTTCGCCTATTCGATCAACACCGTCGCCGCCAAGCTGGGTCAGGAAGTGGGCTTCGGCACCATCGCCGACATGGCGCGGCGCTTCGGCATCACGACAGAGATCAACACCCATCCCTCGATGGTGCTCGGCTCATCGGACGTGCGCCTCATCGACATGACCCGCGCTTTCGCTTCGGTGGCGCGCAAGGGGATCGCCGTCACACCCTATGGCATCACCAGGGTGACAACGGCGGATGGCCGCCTGCTCTATACCCATCAGGATGATACCAGCCGGGTGCTGATCGCCCCCTGGGTGGCGGCGGGAATCACCGACCTGATGCAAACGGCGGTCAATACCGGCACCGGGCGCGCGGCGCAGATCGGCCGCCCGGTCGCGGGCAAGACCGGCACGACGAGCAGCAACAAGGACGGCTGGTTCCTCGGCTTCTCCAGCGGCATCACCACCGGAGTCTGGATGGGGAACGACAAGGCGAAACCGATTCCGGGCCTACAGGGCGGCGCAGCCCCCGCCCGCGCCTTCGCGCAATTCATGCGCACCGCAGTGGCGAAGCGCCCGGTCGAGCTGTTCGAGACCGAGGTAACGCTGCCCGAATGGCAGCTCGAACCGGACAACGAAGCCTATTTCGGCAATGCCGATGGGGCGAGCTATGTCGATGAGGATGGCAATCCGCTGCCGAACAGCCCGCAGGACCGCTATCCCAACACACCGGACGATCAGGCCAACCCGTCCGACGAGCAACCGCAGGGCAGGCTCGACCAGCGCTGGATCGACGATGTGTTGGGCAGGGATCGTTCGGCCACCAGAACGGCACCCTCCACGGACCTGAAGAAAGCCGCGCCCCCTAAGCCGTAAAGCGGTGGAGCGCGCTGCCGTGCTTGCGCAGCCATTCTCGCGCCGGAGCCGGGTCTTCGCCAAGCAGATCGGCGTGCGCGGCATGGAACGCCGGGCTGTGATCCATATGCAGTCGGTGCGCGACCTCATGCGCCACCGTCGCGCGGCGCACATCGGGCGGCACGAGGATCAACCGCCAGCTATAGCGGATCGCGCCGGACGAAGAGCAGCTGCCCCAGCGCGCACGCGGATCGCCGATCGAGACCGACGCTATCGATAGCCCTGCCCCCTCGACCATATCATAGGTTTCTGCGCGCAGCGTTTCCAGCGCCCTGTTCCCCAGCCAGCGGACAACCCTCGCACCGACCGACGTCTCCGGGCCGCCAACGATCATCCGGTCACCCTCCAGCCTCGGCGTGCGCGGACTGCGGTGATCCAACATGATAAGTCGCTCTATTCCCTCGACAGGCACAGACGCACCGGGAAGAAGGCGCACCGCATCGGGCGCAGCGTTCATTTGCGCGGCAATCCAGTCGCCCTGCCCGCATGCCCAATCGAGCGCCGCGCGCACCCGACCGCGCGCAGGCATCGTCAGTCGCAACTCCGCCTTCACCCCATCATAACGGAGCTTATATCCCCTGGCCTGCGGATGGCGGCGCACGATCACCGGCAATGTCCGCCCCGCTATCTCCAGCGTCGGCGGCGCCTCCGCCTGCTCAGATTTCGCGCGAAACGAGATGATCTTCAATGTCCTGACCCTCCGCCTCGTCGACTGTCCAGCCGCGCACCGATTCGCCCGCGCGATGCACCGCCTCCCGGTCGCCCGAGATCAGATAATGCCATTCCGGCAGCGCATATCCCTCATGCCGCAGCCGATAGGCGCATGTCTTGGGCAGCCAGGCGATTTCACCGACCGTTTCCGGAGTAAGCGATACACAATCCGGCACATGCTCCCGCCGCCGCGCATAATCAGTGCAGCAGGCACGGTCCTTATCGAGCATCTTGCAGCAGATGTTGCTGAAATAGATGCGGCCCGTCTCCTCATCCTCCGCCTTGTGCAGGCAGCATTTGCCGCAGCCGTCGCACAGCGCCTCCCACTCCTCCCCGTCAAGGTCCGCAAGCGGCAATTCCCAGAAAAGCGGGCGCAAGGTCACCGGCTATTTCACCCGGCGGTTCAAGGAGGCCGCGACCAGCTCCGGCGCGCCCTCGTCCTTGTCCGGCGTGGCTGGGTCGTCGACCGGCAGCATCACGATCGGCGCACCGTTCGGATCGAACAGCATCGGCGTGCGAGTGTGGCTGACGAGATAGCCGCTGCTACCCTTGCTATCCACCTTGCTGTAAACCGTCACAAATTCCTTCGCGACCACCGCGATCTGCTCCGGCGTGCCGGTCAGCCCGATTAGGCGAGGGTGAAACGCAGCAACATAGGTCTTGAGCGCCTGCGGCGTATCCCGTTCCGGGTCGACGGTGATGAAGATGGGTTGCACCTTGGCCGCCCGTTCCGGCGCCTGCTTTTCAAACAGCCTCAGCCCTTGCGCGATACGCTGGAGATCGAGCGGGCAGACATCCGGGCAATAGCTGTAACCGAAATAGACGAGGCGATAGCGGCCCTTGAAATCGGCCCAGCTCTGCGGCTTACCATCCTGATCGGTCAGCGTGAACGGCCCGCCGATCGCTGCGCCATGCAGGTCTGTCTCGCTCGCGGCAGCAGCCCCATTGTTCGCCCCGTTCTGTGCAGGCGAGCATCCGGCGAGCATGAGCGCGGCGTACATAGCGGCGAGGGCGTTCGTTCTGTTCATCATTGGGCCAGCCTTGCAATGATAGGACACGATTGGCAATTGCCAATCATCGCTGACACGGGGCATAATCGACGCATGAACGCTCTCCATCCATCCCGCGCCCGCCATAGCGGCACCCGGCGCAGCTTCGTCGCGTTATTGCTTTCCCTGCTGCTGTGGCCCTCGCTGGCGACCGCGCAATTTTCGGACAGCTATAATTTCCTGAAGGCGATCCGCGACAAGGATGGCGCCAAGGTGATGGAGTTTCTGGGCAAGCCTGGCTCAACTATCATCAACACGCGAGACATAAGCACCAGCCAGACCGCGCTGCATATCGTGACCGCGCGGCGGGATGCCGCATGGATAGAGTTCCTGATTGCGAAAGGCGCGAACCCCAATCTGACCGACGGAAGTGGCGATACGCCGCTGATGATCGCAACCCAGCTCCGCTTTACAGAAGGTGCGCAGATATTGCTGGACCGTGGCGCGCAGGTCGACAAGCCCAATGGCAGCGGCGAAACGCCGCTAATCCGTGCTGTCCATCTCAACGATCTGCCGATGATTCGCTTGCTTGTCAGCAAGGGTGCCAATCCGGCCAAGAAAGACCTGATGGCGGGGCTTTCGGCGCGTGAATATGCTGTGCGCGATGGCCGCAGCCAAACGATTATCGATCTGTTGAACAGCGCCAAACCGAAATCGAGCGTTTCCGGTCCGGTTCAGGGGCCAAGCCTTTAAGAATCCGGGGCAGAGAAACCCTGCCCCGAATCATGTATAATCAGAACTTCAGTGCCTTGACGCGCTTCACGCCGGGCAGCTTCGTGACGGCATCGAGCACCGCCTGCGGGATCGCGCTGTCGACCGAGAGCAACAGCACCGCCTCGCCGCCCGCATTGCGGCGACCGAGGTTAAAGGTGCCGATGTTGATGCCCGCCTCGCCCAGCGTGGTGCCGACCCGGCCAATGAAGCCGGGCGTATCCTCGTTAACGATATAGAGCATGTCGCCCTCGAGCTCCGCCTCAACGCCAATGCCGAACATTTCGACAAGACGCGGCGCGGCATTGCCGAACAAGGTGCCCGCCACCGAACGTGCGCCCTGGCTGGTGTTGACGGTGACGCGCACCAGCGTGTGGTAGTTGCCTTCGCGGTCGTGGCGAACTTCGCGCACGTCAAGGCCGCGCTCTTTCGCCAGATAGGGCGCGTTGACCATGTTCACCGTGTCGGAATAGCGGCGCATGAAGCCCGCGAGCACCGCGCCAGTGATCGGCTTGATGTTGAGCTCCGCCGCCGCACCCTCGACCTCGATCGCGATATTGTCGAGATCGTCCGCCGCGAGCTGGCCGACAAGCGAGCCGAGTTTCTCCGCGAGCGCCATATAGGGCTTGAGCTTCGGCGCTTCCTCGGCGGAGAGCGACGGCATGTTGAGCGCGTTGGTGACGCCGCCGGTCAGCAAATAATCGGAAAGCTGCTCCGCCACCTGCAGCGCGACATTGACCTGCGCCTCGTTGGTCGATGCGCCGAGATGCGGCGTCGAGATGAAGTTCGGC
>CAZLTO010000013.1:0-5593 GCA_964562475.1 uncultured Sphingobium sp.
GCGGCTGGTTCCAATCCTCGCTCTTGGAAAGCTGCGGCACGCGGGGCCGCGCGCCCTACAAGTCCGTGCTCACCCACGGCTTCGCGCTCGACGGGCAGGGGCGGAAAATGTCCAAGTCGCTCGGCAATGTCGTCGATCCCCTGAAGATCATGAGCGAGAGCGGCGCGGACATATTGCGCATGTGGGTCGCCAGCACCGACTATTTCGACGACGTGCGCATCGGCAAGGAAGTCTTGGCGGGCAGTTCCGACGCCTATCGCAAGCTGCGCAACACCTTCCGCTATCTCTTAGGCGCGCTCGATGGCTTCACCGATGCGGAGAAGGTGCCGGTCAGCGAGATGCCGGAGCTGGAGCGCTATATGCTCCACCGCCTCGCCGAGCTGGACGCCACGCTGCGCGAAGTCGTCTCGGACAAGACCAGCGAAAACTGGCTCGAATTCAGCCGCTACACCCGCGCCTTGAACGATTTCGCGAATATCGACCTCAGCGCCTTCTTCTTCGACATTCGCAAGGACTGTTTATACTGCGACGTGAACCCGGCAACGGGCAAACAGACCGACAAGCGCCGCGCCTATCGCACCGTGCTCGATCTGCTGTTCCACGCCCTCGTCCGCTACGCCGCGCCGATCATCCCGTTCACGGCGGAGGAAGTGTGGAAGAGCCGGTTTGGGGATACTGCGGACAGCGTGCACATGCTGGACTGGCCGGAGGTGGATGCGGGGTGGAAGGATGAAGAATTAGGCGCAAGATGGTATTCTATCCGAGATTTCCGCTCCACCGCAACTGAAGCAATTGAACCATTACGTCGAGAAAGAGTAATAGGATCAAGCCTCGAAGCACATGTTGAGATCGGTTTACTTAGTCCAGTTGCCCCTGGCTTTAACATGGATGATCTGAGCGAACTACTTATCACCTCAGATGTGGTGAAATCTAAAGAATTAAAAACTATCTCTGCGAAGAAAACTACCCACCGCAAGTGCGGTCGCTGCTGGCGTCATCTGCCCGAAGTCATGCAAGACGGCGACCTGTGCGACCGCTGCGAGGACATTCTGGCGTGAGCCTCTCACACCACCCCCGTCACCCTGAACTTGGTTGGCTGCGCCGCCCTTGCGGGTCAGGGTCCATTCCTCCCCACGCCCCGGCATCGCCAAAGGCGCGATGGACCCCGGATCAGGTCCGGGGTGACGGAATAAAGTCATGACCGCCCCCCACCTCCCCCCTCTCCACCGCAAGCTGGGCCTCAGCCTCGCCGCCATTGTCCTGCTGCTCGATCAACTCGCCAAATATATCGTCACCGTGCCGTTGCAGCTCGAATCGCGCGGCGACGAGGGCTTGCCGCTGCTGCCGATCTTCGCGCTGCGCTGGATCGAGAATCGCGGCATCTCGATGGGCTTTCTCCATGCCGATAATGACACCGCCCGCTGGCTGCTCGTGCTCATGACCGCCGCGATCTCGATCTTCGTGGCGACGTGGATGTGGCGCGAGCGCTCGAAGCAGGACGTGATCGCGCTCGGCCTCGTGCTTGGCGGCGCTTTGGGCAATATCATCGACCGCGTGCGCCTCGGTTTCGTGATCGATTATGCCGATCTGCACTTCGGCGAGTGGCGGCCGTTCCTCATTTTCAACCTGGCGGACGCCGCGATTACCATCGGCGTGCTGATCCTGCTTGCGCGCGCGCTCCTGCTGCGCGAAAAGGACGCAAATTCGGAGAGTCACAATCATGCGTAAATTCGTTGCCGTCCCCTGCCTCATCGCTGCGCTTGGCAGTCTGTCCGCCTGCGGATCGAGCGGGCTGTTCAACCGCGCCCGACCGGACGAGATGCAGGTCACCCGCAACGCGCCGCTGGTCGTGCCGCCCGATTTCGCGCTGGTGCCGCCCGCGCCAGGCGCCGCGCCGACTGTGACGCCAGAGGCCAGCCGTCAGGCGATGGAGGCGTTGTTCGGCCCGCCCGCTCCGCGTTCCGCCGCCGAGAGCGCCGCGCTCTCCGCCGCCGGGCGCGACACTGCCTCGCCGGGCATCCGCTCGTCGGTCGGCGATCCCGCGACCAACCTCGTCGATAAGGGCGCGACCACACGCGACATTTTGTCGGCGCCGGAGGGCGATGGACAATACGCCCGCACCGCCGCGAACTGAGTGCGCCCTATTTATAAACCTTTGATTTATTTATAAATATTTCGGGCGGAAGCACTCGTCCACCCGAACATCGACCTGAACCAAATATGTTATTCCCCCGCGATCGGCCCCGGCTCGTTCGCCACGATCTTGAGCACCGCCGTCCACGCCGCGACATTCTGCTCCAGCATTGCGGGGTCGATCTTGTCGAGCGTGTCGTCCGGCGTGTGGTGGATGTCGAAATAGCGCGTGCCATCCTGCCCCAGCGAGATACTCGCCAGCTTTTGCTTGCCGACGATCGGCTCTACATCCGCGCCGACATCCCCTTCGCCCGTCAGCGGAACAATGCCCAGCGGGTTGAGCGCCGCCACGATCCGCTCCCGCAACTCCTTGTTCGTCGGGGCCAGCTTCATTTTGACGTTCCACACGCGGTCCGCCCCGAAATCGCTCTCCATCGCCAGCGCATGCGGCTCGGCAGCATGCTTTGCTGCATAGGCCTCGCCGCCAAATCCACCCAACTCCTCGCTCCCCGCCCACAGCACGCGGATCGTGCGCATCGCCTGCCCGCCCGCCTGAGCCCGTAGCGCGGCAGCGGTCACGATTGCGCAGCCCGCCCCATCGTCGATCGCACCCGTACCCAGATCCCAGCTGTCGAGATGGCACGCGACCAATATGGCTGGCAGCGTCGGGTCACGCCCCGGCAGCTCGCCGATCACATTGCCGGAGGGCATATTGTCCCTTGTCTGACCCGTGAGCGTCATCGCGATCCGCATCGGCTTGCCGGTTGCCGCGATCCGGGCGATCTGGTCCGCATCCGGGTTGGATACCGCACCCGCCGGAATGGGTTTCACCCCCTCGGGAAAATTGGTAACGCCGGTGTGCGGATTGCGGTGGCTGTCCGTCCCCACTGACCGGATGACGATGCCGATGGCACCCGTTTTCGCAGCGATGCCCGGCCCCTGCCGCCTCACATTGCCATAAGGGCCATAGCCGCTACCGTCCTGATTGGCTTTCATTGCATGATCGACGAACGCGATCTTGCCCTTTAGCGACCCTTCGGGCGCGGCCTTCATCGCATCCAGCGTCTGGAAATACACGACCTCGCCTTCAATGCCTTTGGTGGGTGTCGCACCACTATAGCCCAGTGCGGTGATGGCGAGGTTTTGTGGATAAGGCGCCGTCAAAGCAGCCTGATCAATCCCACGAACATAAGCGCGCATGGTGAAAGGCTCTATCGCGACATTGGCGAAGCCGAGAGCAGTGAGCCTCGCCTTGGCCCAATCCCGCGCCCGCGCCTCCGCTTCGGTTCCGGCGAGACGTGGCCCGATTTCGGTCGTCAGCCCCGAAACGATATCCCAGGCGGTGCCGGTCTTCTGGCCCGGCTGTGCGGATACGGGATGGACAAAAGCCGCCGCAGTCAGGAACAAGGCCGTCGATATCGTCCGTCTCATTGCACCGTCACCTTTCACTATGCAGTACGCTCTATCCTAATCCGGCAATTTCCAGTCTATTGGCGCTTCGCCATGCGCAACTAGAAATGCGTTCGCGCGGCTGAACGGGCGGCTGCCGAAGAAACCGTTATGCGCCGACAAAGGCGAGGGATGCGCAGACTTGATAACACAATGCCGCCCACCCTGGCCTATATCCTTAACGAACGCGGCCTTTTTTTGCGCATAGCTGCCCCAGAGGATGAACACGATCGGTCGCCCCTGCTGCGCGACCAGTTCGATCACCGCGTCAGTGAACTTCTCCCAGCCGCGCCCCTGATGGCTCGCCGCCTGCCCCATCTCCACGGTGAGTACGCTGTTCAGCAGCAGCACGCCCTGTTCCGCCCAATGGGTGAGGTTGCCGTGGCGCGGTGGATCGATGCCGAGATCGGCCTTCAGCTCCTTGTATATGTTGACGAGGCTCGGCGGTGGACGCACTCCCCGCTGCACTGAGAAACACAATCCATGCGCCTGCCCCTCTCCATGATAGGGATCCTGCCCGAGAATCACGACCCGCACCTTGTCGAGTGGGGTGAGGTCGAGCGCGCGAAAATATTCGCTGCCCTTGGGAAAGATGCGCTTGCCTGCCTGTTTCTGCTCCAGCAGGAAGGCACGCAGATTGCTCATTTCCGGCGAGGCGAACATCGGGCCAAGCGGCTCCGCCCAGCTCGGATCAAGTTTCGGGGCGGGGCGGGTGGCAGGTTCGGCTGTTTCGGTCATATGCCAGATGTTAAGGAATATTGCCGATAATGCAAAGCTTCACCCGGCATCTTGAAAGGCAAATGTCATGCATCTGACTGACCATTTCGAGAGGATCACCGATCTCGATGTGCTGGGCGCGCGCTGGCATGCGCTGGAGAGCAAAGCAAAGCCCCAATCCTTCTTCCTGCGCTGGACATGGATGGGAAGCTGGCTCGGCGCATTGCAGGCGGCAGGGATGGAATGGCCGCAACTGCTCGTAATCGGCAAAAACGCAGGCGACGAGGGGCTGGCGCTGGTCGGCAAAGGCACTGTGCGACGCATGCTGGGCACCATACCCGCGCTGTGGCTCAACGAAACAGGAGACCCGGAGGCCGACCGCACATTTATCGAATATAATGGCCTCCTCTGCTCGCGCGAAAAACTGCCGCTCTGTGTCCATGCATTTTGCAAGGCGATGACGGATCGGGACGACTGGTCGGCGCTTTATCTCTCCGGCCTTGGCTTCGGCGCATTGCTAACGGAGGTGCATGGCGTCCGGCGGCGCGTGATCCGCGATGCCTCACCCGCCTATTTTGTTGATCTCGCTGCTGTGAAGAAGGCTGGCGGCGATTATCTCTCAGTATTGAGCGCCAATACGCGCGGGCAAATCAAGCGCTCATTGAAGGATGAGCCGGGCGAGATCATCATCGAAAATGCAAGCGAGAAGGCGCATATCGAGAGTTGGCTTGCGGACATGCACCGTCTCAACAGTGGCCGCCATGAACATAATGCCTGGGACAGCGTGTTCTTCCTGGATTTCGTGCACCGGCTTGCACTCGCCGGGCTGGCGGATGGCTCGGTCGAGCTACTGCGCCTGTCGAGCGGCGGCGACCTCCTGGGCTATCTGATGAACTTCGTCTGGGCAGATCGGGTGATGAACTATCAATCGGCGTTTGCTGCGCCACGCACCGCCAAATCCAAGCCGGGCCTGATGTGCCATGCCGCAGCGGTGACGCATTATGCCACGCGCGACCTCAGGCTCTATTCCTTCCTCGCGGGCAAGGATCGCTATAAGCAGAGCCTCTCAACCGGGGCAGAGGAAATGCATTGGTGGGTGCTGGAGCGGTTCGACTGGCGGCTGGAAGCGGAAGCGGTGATGCGGAAATTATTCCGCCGTTAAGCGTCCCAGCCCAACCTATTTAACAGCCGGAACATCCCTCGGCCGAGCCATTGCTTTTCCGGGCGGCGGCCAATCTTGAGCAACGGCAACCCGCGCCTGAGTACCCGCGTGTTTATGCTGTGCCACGCCCCC
>CAZLTO010000013.1:5603-12557 GCA_964562475.1 uncultured Sphingobium sp.
GATCGCGAGCTCGCCGGGCGACGGCGTGGGCCCCGTGATCGAGAAGCTCACCGAGACGCCCTCGCCGTTCTTCACGAAATGCGGCGCTTTCACCGGCACCAATACAGCCTCGCCAGGAGCCAGATGCACCGCCCTCCCCCTATCCATAAACTGATCCTGCCAGACGAGGTTGCGGTGACCACCACGCGCGAAGCTCTCAGATTGTTCGGGCGGCACGGTCTCCGCATCATGGGTTGGGAACACATACATGGTCTTGTTGGAGCGGATCTGGAGCAGGATATTGTGCTCCGGGTCCATATGAAACGGCGTGACGCTACCCGGCGAGGAGATGAAGATGAACGCCTCGCGATGCAGCATCGGCCCGGTGCACGCCGCGACTATGGCATGCAAATCTTCCAATGCGGCATCGAGCAACGCGCCATAGGCAGGATCGCGCTCGACATTCTTGAGCACAGCCCAGCTACCATTGCTCTCGATGGTGCGTATAGTCTCGCCGAGGCTTAATCCGTTGTCGGGTGTATCTTCAGGACGAATGCCAAGCGGCAGCTCACCGCGATTATATTCGACTTGTGTAGCAGGCATGCGTTCCGCCAGTTGCGCCAGCGCGGTGAGGCTTAGCAGCGGATGATCGGCAAGCTGATGTCGCAGATGCGTGGATTCATCGGGATACGCCACCGCAAAGCGCGTCAGCGCCTCGGCATCGAAGGCGAACGGGGCAGACCTGCCCGCCACGATGGCATGGTGAAGGTTCATTCCCGATTCCTCTTGAACTGGCGCAGGCCAGCGTCGGCCATATCGATGAGCGCGAATGCAGTGTGTCGCTTGATCGCCCCGACCCCACGCCCTTTGAGTTGCACCCTATATTGCGCAATCATGCGGCGCTCGGCCCATAATCCGTCGATCATCGGGTGATTGGGCACGGCGCAACTGTCTGACCAGTCGAGGCCGGGGTCAGAGAGCGCGGCGCGCATATTGTCCATCTCGATCAGCACGCCTGGAGAGAAGCGTGCGAATCGTTCGTCGAACGCGATCTTGTAACTGAACACGCCACCTCCCATGCGGAAATTGACCAGCATGGCGACCGGCGCATCATCGAGATCGATCCGCAGCATATCGAGCATGCCGTTTGCAGCAGTGCGGGCCGTCACCTCACATACATACGCGCACGTCTCTGCGCTGCTGGCGAGCGCCGTGCCCTCCTTGCCTTTCCAGCCCATCATTTCCAGCGCGAGAAAGTCTTCCGTCCACTGGCCCACATCATCGCCGCTGGCGAGACTGCGATGCGTCACTGTTCCTACCTCTTCGAGACGATTGACGAGACGGCGCAATTCCTTACGCTTCTTGGCGCGCACATGCTTTTGCCAATAGGCATCCGGGTCGAGGCCAGAGCACAACATCGCCCGCTCATGCGTCGCGATGCGCCTGATGGCGCGATCACCAAGAGCGCAATATTGTTCCAATGCGTTAGCGACCGGCCCCTCAGCATCCAGCCCATCAAGATGCAGGAAAAGACCCGCCCAATCCGCCTCATCGAGCTGGCACAGAATTCCGTCCCACGCGCGCAGCTCGTGGCCCTTGCGGATCAGCGGCGCACCATAGAAGCACTGTCCATGCATCCAGTTCGCGGTGTTGGCGAGCGGATAGCGGCCATGATTCTTCTTGGCGATCAGCGGCAGCAGGCCAATGAGCCGTCCCGCATCATCCCACGCCTCAATCGTTTTGACCTGCGCGTTGCCATGCAGATGCCGCAGTGCAGGTTCCAAAATTGCTGGGTGATAGAAAGGGTTAGGCTCCACAGCAGCATCGGCCAGCATGTACCACTCTTCCCGCCCCTCCTCGCCAAGAGGCAAAGCCATGCTGCTCACAACCGGGGCGGAAGCCATATCCATATCCGCTTCCATAGCCTGAAAATCTTATGAAATCATGGAACGACCGATGTATATGCGCCTAGCGCTTGATCGCAGCCTCCATCATCTCGGCAATGTCGGTGAATTTTTCGCGCGGGTTGCCGGGCAGCGCGCGCGCCACCTCTTCCGCATCGATAGTCTGCCAGTCCCGGAAGGTGATGACATCGACGCCGCGCTGGGCTAGCAGCGTATCAAGCCCCGGCCGCCCCTCCTTGCCCGCGCCCGCGCCAATGTCCTGCGCGATCTTGTCCGCGATCATCACACCGTCGGGCTTGTTGGTGCCGATGGTGCCGGTCGGGCCGCGCCGCGCCCAGCCAACACAATAGAGGCCGGGCAATATGCGCCCTTCGTCACTGGCGAAGCGCCCGCGCCCATGCTCATAGGGAACGCCCTCGATCGCCGGAGTCTGATAGCCGATCGCACTGATCACCAGCGACGCCTCGATCGCATAGCGCTCGCCGGTGCCATGACTGTTGCAGCGCTCATCAAGCTCCGTCCGCTCGACTATCACGCGCTGCACATGTCCCTCGCCCTCAATCGCGACCGGCATTGCATAAAAGTCGAAGTCGATCATCACGGGCTTCGCCACCGGGTTGGCTGCAAATTCGCGCAACAAGGTTACGGACTTGCGCATGCCCGGTTCCAGCAGTGCGTCCGCGCCCACTTCCGGGAGATCGGCAGGGTCGACGCGGGGCGCCGCGCGCTCCAGCTTTCCCAGCTCGCCTAGTTCCTTGGGCGTCATCGCGATCTGGTGCGGTCCACGGCGACCCAGCAGGGTGATATGGCGGATGCGCGACTGCGCCAGCGCCTCGCGCGCATGGGCGACGATGTCGCTGCCGGCAAATTCTTCGGACGTTTTGGCAAGAATGCGCGCGACATCGAGTGCGACATTGCCATTGCCGATTACCACTGCGTGAGTGCCATGCAGCGAGGGGTTCAAGCGCGCATAATCGGGGTGGCCATTATACCAGCCGACGAAGGCGGCGCTGCCGACCACACCAGGCAGATCGGCGCCCGGAATTTCGAGCCTGCGGTCATGGGGCGCTCCGGTCGCGATCACCACCGCGTCATAGAGCGATTGCAGCTCGGCGATGCTGATGTCGCTGCCTATGCAGACATTGCCCACAAAGCGCACCGTGTCAGTGAGCGCCACCGCCTCATAGCGCTTCGACACCGCCTTGATCGACTGATGATCCGGCGCAACGCCAGTGCGTATAAGGCCGAAGGGAACGGGAAGCCTGTCTATAATGTCGATACGGGCATCTTCACCAAAAATATTCCGGCACGCCTCGGCGGTATAATAACCCGCCGGCCCCGACCCGATGATCGCTATATGCCGCATCCGATCTCCTGCATTTTTTCATATGCTAGCTTGCTGGATGCACTCTGCAAGCGGGAATCGCGAGAGGTGGGTTAATGTCGTAAAATCAGACCAATGGAGTGCGGTTGGCCCGCTCATAAACCCTATGGTAAATCTTTCGCGCCATAGGGTCTGCATGTCAGTCATACGTCGCAAGATAGAGAGCACAGACGCCAATATTCAACAACCTACCCTTTGGGGTACGTTGGGACTGACCGATTCAGGCAGAAATTTCCCGCCCGTGTGGGTCGAGCCGGCTATCCGCTCGGTAGCTTCCGCATGGCCGCTGTTCATCGCCGCGCAGCTCTGCATTATGCTGGGAGTCGTCAGCCCGGCGCGCCTTGTGGAAGCAGGGGAAGCCAGTCTTTTCCTATCCCTGGGCGCATCTTTGCTCCTGAGCAGCGGGATATGGCTGGTGCCTGCCCGTGCGTTCATGGGTCGAATGAAACCGCATTACCAAATGTGGCTGATGTGCGGACTCTCCTTCGGCACCGCCCTCTCATCAGGCCTGTGGTTTTCGCTCCTGCCGAAAAGCTTGATGAGCGGCATGATCGCGCCGTTCGTCGCGCAGGTCGCGCTCGCACTGATTGCGGTGAGTCTGTTCGGCCATCAGCGCGCACTGGGCCTCGCTTATTGCATCGGCATCGCGCTGTGTGCCTTTGGGCTGCACGGTTTGGGCCGGGATATCATCCTCATCGTCATATTGCTGGCCACTGCCGCCTCCATGCTGGTTCAGGCACAAGCGGAGCGGGAGCGTCTCCACGCTGCGCAGACCGAGGAAGTGCGCAGCCAGCGCGCTCACCGCCTGCTGAGAGAATATGAGGAATCGGGTCGCGGCTGGTTCTGGGAAACGGGCCGGACCGGCGCCCTGACCTATATCTCGCCGACACTGGAACGTACGCTTGGCGCAGAACGCGATGAGCTGCTGGGCCGGATGCTGACCGATCTCGTGAACATCGGAGCCATCGACGGCATGGAAGGCAAGCGTACATTGGGCTATCACCTGACGTCACGCAGTGCGTTCAGCGATGTGGCCGTGCGCGCCGCCACGCGAGGCGACGAGCGTTGGTGGGCGCTGTCTGGTCGACCAATTCTCAATGAATATGGCCAGTTTCAAGGCTTCCGGGGCAGCGGCTCCGATCTGACGGAAACACGCCGCAGTCAGGCCGAGGTGGAACGCCTCGCGCAGTTCGACTCTCTCACCGGCCTTGCCAACCGTGTCCAGATGCAGCGCGCGCTGGAGCAGGCCATGCTCGATGCGCGCGGCGGCCTCGGGGAATGCGCTCTGTTCCTGCTCGATCTTGATCGCTTCAAGAACGTCAATGATACAATGGGCCATCCGGCGGGTGACGCGCTGTTGCGTGAAGTGAGCCGCAGGCTGAAACATGTCGTGGGGGATCGCGGCATAGTCGGTCGACTGGGTGGTGACGAGTTCAAGGTTGTGCTGCCTGGTCGTCCGGACCGCCAGAAACTGGCCGTGCTGGCCGATGCTATCATTGCAACCTTATCGCAGCCTTATATGATCGAGGATACGCAGGTCGTCATTGGCGCTTCTGTTGGCATTTCGCTCTGTCCGCATGACGGCACCTCGACGGACGCGCTGGTTCGCAATGCCGATCTTGCGCTTTATTCCGCAAAAGATGCAGGCCGCGGCTTGCACCGCTTCTATTCGTCGGACATGCATGCCGAGGCGCAGGACCGCCGCCAGATGGAGGACGATCTGCGCAGTGCGCTCGCAGATGATGCGCTCAACCTGGTTTATCAGCCAATTGTCAACGCCAAGAGTGGCCAGATTATCGGCTTCGAGACCTTGCTGCGCTGGCATCATCCGCATCGGGGAGAAATCTCTCCGGCTATATTCGTACCGATCGCGGAAGATGCTGGCCTGATCGAACCGCTTGGCGAATGGGTTTTGCGCACTGCCTGTGTTGCGGCGCTTAAATGGCCCTCCGACATCCGTGTCGCCGTGAATGTCTCGCCGATCCAGTTCAGCAACCCGGCATTCCCCGGCATTGTGATGAATGCGCTCGCCTCTTCCGGCCTCGCGCCGCAACGGCTGGAGCTGGAAATCACCGAGAGCTGTTTCATCAACGAGGGCGAGAAGACCGACCATATGTTCTCCCGCCTGAAGGGCCTCGGCGTGCGCCTCGCGCTCGATGATTTCGGCACCGGCTATTCCTCGCTCGGCTATCTGAAGAAGGCGCCGTTCGACAAGATCAAGATCGACCAGAGCTTCGTCCGTGGCGCCGCGATGAAGGGCAACCGCAATGCCGCGATCATCAGCGCGATCGTTAGCCTTGCCAATGCGCTCGGCATGGATACGACTGCGGAAGGCGTCGAGACCCATGACGAACTCGAGCTGGTGCGCTCGCTGGGTTGCTCACAGATTCAGGGCTTTATCTATGGCAAGGGCGCGAGCGCGGAAAACGTTGCGCGCAGCTTCGCGGAAAACGGCGCGTTGCCGCGCCCGTCCGGCTTCCAATCGAGTCGCCCGCCGCGCATGTCGATGCTGCGCTCGGTGGCGATCCATCATCAGGGGCAACGCTATGTCGGGCGCGTGCGGAATATCTCGTCAAGTGGTGCGATGATCGAGGGTCTGTGGAACGTCCCGCCCGAGACCAGCTTTTATATCGATCTGGCCGAGGGCGTGTCGATAGAAGCCATCGCTCGCTGGTCCGTCGATGACCGTATGGGTGTGCAGTTCACGCATCCGATTGACATCCGGCGGGTGCAGTCCACATCGCCGGTACGGCTGGCAGGATAAAATCAAAAACGCCCGGCGGATGGACCGGGCGTTTCATTCCTTTAGACGGAACGAATTACTTCGCCTTCGGGGCCGCCGCTGCGCCCTTCCCAGGCAAACCGCCCGCCGCCAACACGCTCTGCTTCTGGAAAGTCCGCATCTGGGATCAAGACAACCGCGCATCCTCGTGGAGCAAGCCCGCCCAATGGTCGATGGGCCTCCTAAAACCGTCCGATTGGAAAGCCCAATGGATCGGCCTCGCGCCGCAATCCAACCAACCGAAAAACGACCCCTGGTTCCGCAAGACATTCTCCATGCCGGGCAAACCCCTCCGTGCCACCGCCTACGTCGCCTCGCTCGGCTATCACGAACTCTACATCAACGGCCGGAAAGTCGGCAACCGCGTCCTCGCGCCAAGCATCAGCGATCTCACCCAACGAGTCCGCTACGTCACCTACGACGTCACCCCCTATCTCCACGAAGGCAAGAACGCCGTCGTCCTTTGGGCAGCCCCCGCCTGGGCCGACTCCGCCGACTTCAACGTCAAAGACAAACCGCTCGTGCTCGCCCAATTTGAAATCCAGCAGCCCGACGGCCAATCCTCGCAAGTCGTCACCGACGCCACTTGGAAAACCCACGCAAGCCCGCTCTCGCCCCTCGGCAATTGGGCCGTCCCCGGCTACGGCGGCGAATCCTACGACGCCGCTCGCGAACTCCCCGCTTGGAACACCGCCGAACTCGACGACTCCGCTTGGCCACACGTCGCCGTCTTCACACCGAAGCTCCGCCTCTCGGCCGAAACACTCGAACCCAACCGCCGCACCGAAATGCTAAAGCCCGTCGCCATCGCATCTCCCTCGCCCAACGTCTTCCGCGTCGACATGGGTCGCAACTACGCCGGCTGGTTCAAAATCGCCATGCACGGCCGCCCCGGCCAAAAAGTC
>CAZLTO010000014.1:0-12538 GCA_964562475.1 uncultured Sphingobium sp.
GCCAGCCGAGCGACCAGCGCACCACCGATAAACCCCGTGCCGCCGGTAACGAGCGCAGTGCGTCCCTGCCACGGCAGCGCGTTCATTTGCCCGCCAGCCATTCGGCGTAGAGCGCCTCGAAGCTCGCCTGCACATAAGGCGGCGAAAAGCGTTCCTCACCCGCGCGGACGAGCGCGTTGCCGGACAGATGCTTGAGGCGTTCCTTATCCGATGTAAGCGCGATCAACTGCGCCGCCATCGCCTCGATATCACCGATGGGAACGACCGCGCCGACCGTCTCGTCAACTAGTTCGGTGACGCCAGCGGTATCGGTTGCGAGCACCGGGGTCGCCTGCTGGAACGCCTCGACGATCGTGATCGGGAGCGATTCCCAGCGTGAGGGCAGGAAGAACAGGTCCGCCGCCGCCATATACAGCGGCGCATTGTCGCTGTGGCCGATGAAGCGCACAGCATCGCCCATGCCTGCCTCCGCGAGCCAATTCTTGGCCTGTTCGCGCTGTGGCCCGTCACCCACCACGACAAAGCGCAGTGCGGGATTGACTGCAAGCGCCTGTTTCGCGGCGAGAATCAGATGGTCGATCGCCTTCTGATGCGCGAGGCGCGCGACCGTGACGATCAGCGTCTTGCCCTCCGCTCCCAGCAACTCGGCGCGCAGCTTCTCGATCTCGTCCATAGGCGGGCGCGGCTTCTGCTGCACGCCTAGACCCATGACCCTGACCTTGGCTTCCGGCACGCCGCCCTGCTCGACAAGATCGCGCGCGCTGTTGTGGCTCGGCGTGATGATGAGGTTGGCGCACATAGTGGCGATACGCCCGAATTCCGCGATCCGTTCCGGCTCCGCGCCGTGAAAGGTCACGAACACCGGAATGCCCAAGCCCCTTGTGGCGACCCACGCCACCAGCGCTGGCGCGCTCTCATGCGCATGGACAAGCTGGATGCACTCCCTCTTCGCCACCTTGCGCAGCGCAAGCCCGCTCTTGAGCGCGGTCCACAGGCGGCGCGCGGTCGATCCGCCTTCGCCTGCGACATTGTGCACGTCAATATGGCGGAATTGCGGGTCGATCTCCTCACGCATCCAAGCCCCGCGCGTGCCAGCGATCCACACCTCATTGCCGCGCGCACGCAGGCCGAGCGTCAGGTCGATCACATGACGCTGGATGCCGCCCGGCGGAAAGCGGGTGCAGAGCTGGAGAATGCGCACGGGCGCCCGTTAAGCCTTCACCGCCTGTGCGGCCTCGATCCCGCGCTTGGCGAGGGCGTTGCGGGTGTCGACAATCAGCTTCGCATGGGCGGCGACCAGATTGTAGTCCACCGCCGCATGATCGGTCGAGATCAGCACGGCGTCATAACCGGCCAGCGTTGCGGCATCGAGCGGGGCGGAGACGCGGCCCGCAAGCTCCGCATGTTCGCGCGTCATCGGCACGACCGGGATATGCGGGTCGTGGAAATCTACGTGCGCGCCCTGCGCCTCGATCAAATCGATGAGCGTGAGCGACGGGCTTTCGCGCAGATCATCGACGTCGGACTTGTAGGCGAGGCCGAGGATCAGCACCTTCGATCCCTTCAGACCCTTGCCGGATTGGGCATTGAGCGCGCGCGCCAACTCGCTCACCACATAGCGCGGCATCGCGGTGTTGATTTGGCCGGCAAGCTCGATGAAGCGGCTCTCGATGCCGAACTCGCGCGCCTTCCAGGTGAGGTAGAACGGGTCGATCGGGATGCAGTGACCACCGAGACCGGGGCCGGGATAGAAAGCCTGATAGCCGAACGGCTTGGTCGCGGCGGCGGCGATCACCTCCCACACGTCGATGCCCATTTCGGCGTAGACGAGCTTCAGCTCGTTGACGAGCGCGATGTTGACGGCGCGGAAGATGTTCTCGGTGAGCTTCGCCGCTTCGGCCACCGCCGCACTGTTGACCGGGATCACCTGCGCCACCGTCTTGCCATAGAATGTTTCGGCGAGCTTGCGGGATTGCGGATCATCGGCGCCGACCAGCTTCGGGATCGTCTTGGTGTTGAAGCTCTTGTTGCCGGGGTCTTCGCGCTCCGGCGAGAAGCCGAGAAAGAAGGTCTCGCCCAATATGCCGCCCGCGGCTTCGAGGATCGGCTGCACCACCTCGCGCGTGGTGCCGGGCCATGTGGTCGATTCGAGCACGACGAGCTGGCCGGGGCGCAGCGTCTTCGCGATCATCTCCGCCGTATTGACCACATAGGAGAGATCGGGGTCGCGGTTGCGGGTCAAGGGTGTCGGCACGCAGATGGCGAGCGCATCGGGTTCGCCGAGCCGGGCGAAATCGCTGGTCGCCTCAAACTTGCCCGCCGCGATAGCTTCGCGCATTTCGGTCGGGTCCATATAGGAGATGACCTGTTCGCCGCCGTTGATCGCGTCAACGCGGGGCTGGCTGACGTCAAAGCCAATGACCTTGTATCCGGCTTTCACGCCCGCGAGCGCAAGCGGCAGGCCGACATAGCCGAGGCCGATGATGCCGATGGTGGCGGTGCCATCCTCGAGGCGGGAGAGCGTCTGTTCGTAATGGGGTGAGGGCATGTGTGTCCGGTCCCTAGAGATGGGCGCCTTCCGGCGCGGGTGGGTTGTTTTGGGCGGTAAAGGCGCTGGGCGGCTCGCCCTTGGCGAGGTGGCTCAGCTCGTCGATCAGGTGATGGTCGAAAGCGAAGGCGGCGGCGAGGAATACCGCCATGCCTGCACCGAGCGCCACCCATGGATTGAGTGCAAGCGCATGGGCAGCGAAGACGATCAGCGCGGCAACGGCAATGGCGGGCAGGGCGGGCAGCACCGGCACGTCATGGCCGCGAATATGGGTATAGACCTGCGACACCGCCCAGACGACGAGGCAGGCGAGCGACATCGCCGCCGCTGCGCCCATCGGGCCAAGCCCCGCCGGGCCGATCAAAGCCCAAGCCGCCGGGATCGCCGCTGCAACGCCTGCAATCTGCGAGATCAGCATGTCGTTGCCGTGCTTCGCCGCGATCAGGATCCAGCGCGCATGGCCGGAGAGCAACGTCAGCGGGAATGTCCAGACGAGAATGCTGAACGGCGCCGCCGCCCGCTCGAAACCGGGACCGAAGAGCAGGCGCAGCAACGGCTCGGCGCATAGGGTTAAGGCGAGGGCAAGCCCGATCCCGCCCCAGCTGCACGCGCGGATCGACATGCGGGTGAGCTTTACCAGCGCCTCAGGGTTGCCTGCGACCCGGCGCGAAATTACCGGATAGAGATTGAAATGATAGAGCCAGCTGAACGTGACCAGCGAGACGCCGAGGCGGTGCGCCGCGCCGAAATAGGCGGTCTCGGTCATCCCCACCATCGCCGCGAGGATCAGCAGCGGCGCATATTGGAACAGCGCCCAGCAGATCGCGCCCGCACCGATCGCCGCGCCCTCGCGCAGCAGGTCGGCGAGCTTGTGCATCGCAAAGCGCAGCCGCAACGGTGCGACCTTCCGGTGCTGCATCGTCATCAGATAGGCGGTCGCCATCGTCACCGAGGCGATCTCGACGAAACCGACGAGAATGACCTCGGCGTTGTTGTGGACAAGTAACGCGCAGCCCAGCATGAAGGCCGTAACCCGAATGCACTGCGCCAGCACCACCTCGGTCATCATGCCTTTGGCCTGAAACAGCCAGTCCTGCTTCCACGGCGGGATGAACAGGCTCAGGGCTACAAGACTGGTGAGCTTCAGGGCATTGGCGTCATTGGCGTAGAACCAGGTGAACAGCACCATCGCCGGGGCCATCACCGCCGCGATGCAGAGCTGCGCCGCCGGGATCAGCGCCACCAGCTCCTCCGCGCTTTGCTGGCCCTGCGTCAGCCGCCGTACGCCGACCGAACCCAGCCCGCCGTCAATCGCGAGCAGGGCAAGCATCGCCAGCCCCATCGCATATTCGACCGCGCCATAATCGGCAGGAAGCAGACGCCGCGCGAGGATCGCGAAGGCGAGGAACGTGATGCCCTTGGTGAGGATCTGCCCGACCCAGAGCAGGCCGAGGTTTCGCGCCAGCTTGAGCTGCGGACGCATCATCATGCGGCCGATATGGACGAAGCCGCGCGTCATTGCGCGCCGGCGCCCTTCTGGTCCGGTCGGTCCCTGGAGATCGAGGTTACGATCAGGCCATCGCCGAGCGTACCCGGAAAGCTGTCCATGTCGATATAGTGCTTGCGAAACTCCGCCTCCACATCGGGTCGTGCGGCGAGGGTCTGGCGCGGGAAAGCAATGATAACCCAGGTATGGCCTCTGGTTTTCTCACGCAGCTTTGCGAGATCCGCGCCGGTCTCCACCACCGTGAACTCGGGCGCGTAATAATATCTGTAGGCATAGCCTGCGAGGCCGACGGCGGCGACGCTGTCGCCGGGCTTCGCGTAATCATGTATGAAATCGCGCGCGCCGGTGAAATCCTGCTTCGGGTGGAGATAATTGGGCACCAGCAGCCCGACCGACACCACCACCATCGCCGCGACGCCCATGCGCGAAATCCAGTCCGCATCGAAAACCGGCTGGCCGCGAAACTGGAAGCGCGGCGCGATGATCCTGCTCCACACAAACACACCCTCGACCAGCGCCATGAAGATGAAGCCGATATCGACGAAGAAATAGCGCGGCCAGATGCGCACCCCGACGATGTAGAGCAGCAGCATGGCGAGCGGCACATGCACGACATAGATGGCGGTGAGCACCGGCGCGCGCTTGTAGAGCGCGGCGATGCCTGCCGCGAGCACCAGCACCGCGCCCAGCAATATGAGCGGCACGAGTGGCCCTGCCGACGAGATCGATTGCCCGATTTCCTTGACCGCGCGAATCGGGTTCCGCCACTCGGCGAGCGCCGCGCCGCCCGGCGCGGCAGACGCCTGTGATACCTCGTGGATCGTCGAGAATGCCTGGCTGATGATCGGCGCGTAGAGCGCCAGCGTCACGAGGATGCTCAACCCGATGCCGAAAATTGGCCCCCAGCTTAAGATACCGGGCAGGCGCGTTTCGGGCTGTTTCTTCACCAGCCCATAACCCGCCATCGCCGCATAGACGGCGCCATGCGCGACGAAGAAGAAACCGGCAGACATATGGGTATACATCGCCGCCGCCACGGTGAGCCCATAGCCCGCCCATGTCTTCCATTCCGGCTTTTCCAGGCCTTTCAGGAACAGCAAGGTCGCGGCCGAGGTGAAGAACAGCAGGCCGGTGTAGCCGCGCGCGTTCTGCGAGAACCAGACATGATGATAGGAGAGCGTGAGCAACAGCGCGACGATCAGCGCATTGGTCGGCCCCGTCACCCGCCGCGCGATGCGCCACTGGATGAAGATGCTGGCAAGGCCAAACAGGATCGCGGGCAGGCGCAGCGCTATCGCGCTTTCGCCGAACAGGCCAACGGTGATCTGCGCCAGCAGGCTGTAGAGCATATGGTTGTTGAGGGAATCGAACGTGCCGATCAGCTCCAGCGTGGGCAGGCGCACGAAGTTGACCACGGTGAAGATTTCGTCATACCAGAGCGAGGTATCGGCCTTGAACAGCCGCAGCGCCAGCGCAAGCACGAGAATCAGCGCCAGTGCGCCCCATTCCCGTCTTGTCGTCTGCTGCTCCCCGCTCATGCCTTGCCCCAATCCGTTCAACTGCCGATCTGGCTCTGGTTGCGCTGCAACATCTATCGCCGAGCCGCGATGAATAGCAATCGCGTAAAGGATGTTTTCTTAAAACGCGCTAAATCTCGCCAGATTTTATCTATTCAGCAAATGTTTGCAGTGTAGAAGGAAGTGGGTCCGGCTTCTGCCGGTGGGTAATGGGTGGCAATTCGGCCTATGCAGACGGTCTCGTTCAATCGTGTCTATTTGATGCGCAGCCTGTTGTTTGCGCTTTTGCTGCTCTGGCCGCTGCTGCTGTTCGGCAGGCCCGCCTATATGGTCGACAGTGCCGCCTATCAGAATGGCGGCGAGCGGGCGGTGACCTTCGTGCTGCGCAAGCTCCACCTCGCGCAACCGCATCCACGCAAGGTCGGGCCCGTTGCTGCCGAGGCGAGCGGAAAACCGACTAATGCCGCCTCCGCGTCCCAACCCGCCGCTCCCGCCGTCAAGGAAGACGGCAAGGATACTAAGGTCGCCCGCTCGATCCTCTACAGCGTGCTCGGATATGTCTTCGGTGGGCCTGGCATGACGATGATGTATATGGCGGTCTTCCATGCCATCACGGTCGCATTGGTGATCGTTGCCCTGTTCGAGGGCATAGCGGGGTCTGGCTGGAGGCCGTTCGCGGCAATGGCGGGGTTCACGGCATTCGCAAGCCCGCTCGCGCCGACGGTCACGTTCATCATGCCCGATTGCTATGCGCCGGTGATGCTTGGCGCGATGGCGATCCTGCCCTTTTACTGGGACAGGTTCAACTGGGTGATGCGTGTGCTGATCATGGCCTTCGCGATCTTCGGCGTTGCGGTGCATACCAGCCACCCGCCGATCGCGCTGGGGACAGCGCTTGCCGTGACCCCGCTGCTGGTCCTGATGCGCGCCAGGTTGCCGGTCAAATGGCCCAAGGCGCTGGCGATAGTGTGGGCGCCGCCGGTGCTCGGTCTCGTCTTTGTGCTGCTTACCGGCCTTGTCGGCTTCGGCAAGGCGAGCGTCGCGCCCAAGCATCATCCGCTCGCGCTTGCCCGCGCGATCGATAACGGCCCGGCGCGCTGGTATCTGGTTGAGGAGTGCAGGAACCCCAAGCGCTACGCGATCTGCGAGATTTACGGCACGCACATTCCCGAAACCGTGCAGGAGATGCTGTGGAGCAAGCAGAACCTGATCGTCCGCGCGACACCCGAGCAGCTTGACCGTATTCGCGCCGAGGAGAACAGCATTCTGGTGGAGTCGACCAAGCGCTATCCACTCCAGCAGCTTTTCGTCGTCGTGCATGATGTGCCGGAGCAGTTCGTCCGCTTCAGCCTCAATTATTTCCGCTATGGCAGCACTATCGTCCGCAACGCCAAGGGCGACATCATCCTCCGCAACCCCGGCTCGGGCGAAGATCCGGCCCTGCTGCACATTCTGGACAGGCTGACATTGATCACGGTCATTGCCGGAACGCTCGCGCTCGGTGTCTGGTGGCGCGGCATGAGCATCGCCCAGCGCGGCATGGTGATGATTCTGGTGATCGGCCTGCTGGCGAACGCGGCTGTATGCGCGATTTTTTCGGGCGTCGCGGCGCGGTATCAGGCGCGACTCATCTGGCTGGTGCCCTGGATGGCGCTGGCGATCGGGTTTGCGCGCGGCGGGTTTATGGCAATCAAGACTAGGAAGGGTTTTGTAGAATGAATTTCTGGCGCAAATGGCATCGGTGGATCGGCACGATCGCAGGTATTTTCTTGCTGATTATCGGTGCGACAGGTGTGCTGCTGCAGATTGACGAGCTGGGCCATTTTAGCGAGCGCGCCGCGCCGCCGCCCAGAGCTGCAACGCCCCCGCTCGATGTGGTGGCGCTCGCGGCACGGGTTGAGGCATTGTCTGGCGGCCGCAAGATCGAGATGCTGCGGCTGGAATCCCACAAGAAACAGCCGAGCGCCATCGTGCGCTTTTCCGGCCAGAAGAAAGTTGTGCAGATCGACCTTGCCACCGGCGCCCAGAAGCCGAGCAGTGAAATACCGACCTCGCCACGCAGCAAGCTTGCGCAGTTGCGGCTTTTGATCCTCGAGTTCCATACTTTGGGCATCGCGGGCGTGGGCGGAAAGGTCACCGCCTGGTTTGCTGGCGTTATGATGGTGATATTGACTGGCAGCGGCCTGTGGATGTGGTGGACAATGCGGCGCGAGCGTGTGCGGCGCGCCGCAAAGGATACATTGTTCTGGAAATAATCGGCTGGCGCTGGCGAGTAAAACCCGCCAGCCGCCGCAAATCATGATAAACGAACTTGCCTCAATTCATGTTTGGCCGATACTTCCCAAGGGTGAAGTGATTCTTGATTTCGAGTAAGAACGTCGCATTGGGTCAAGCGTTAACCTTTCAGAGATAGAAAGGAAGCGAGTTCGATTAACTGAGGACGAGCCTTGCAGGCAGGGTTAACAGGGGTGAAGGCGTGAAAATCATTGTCGCGGGCGGCGCGGGGTTCATCGGTTCGCATCTGTGCGATCGGCTGATCGGCGAGGGTCATCAGGTCTGGTGCATCGACAATCTCCAGACGGGCTCCGTCACCAATCTGGCGGAGCTCTCGACCCACCCGAATTTTCAGTTCATTCAGGCAGATATTCGCGACGAGCTGCCGGACTTAGCGTGCGACCAGTTCTACAACCTCGCCTGCCCGGCGGCCCCGATCCATTATCAGGCCGACCCGATCGGAACGTTGCGCACCTGCGTCATCGGCCCGCCGAACGTGCTGGAATATTGCCAGGCCAAGGGCGCGCGGATGCTTCAGGCATCGACGAGCGAGGTCTATGGCGACCCGACGGTGCACCCGCAGCCGGAGAAATATGTCGGCGCTGTGAGCTGCACAGGCCCGCGCGCCTGCTATGATGAAGGCAAGCGTGCCGCCGAAACCGCCTGCTTCGATTTCAACCGCCAATATGGCGTCGAGATCCGTGTTGCGCGCATCTTCAACACCTATGGCCCGCGCATGAGCATCGGCGACGGGCGTGTGGTGCCCAATTTCGTGACCCAGGCGATGACCGGCAAGGGTCTGACCGTTTATGGGTCGGGCTCGCAGACCCGCTCCTTCTGTTATGTTGACGACACGGTCGATGGTCTCATCCGGCTGATGAATTCGGAAGGCTCTGTCGTCGGGCCGGTCAATATCGGTAACGACGAGGAGTTCTCGGTGCGCGAGCTGGCCGAGATCGTCACCGACATGACGAACTCCAAGTCGCCGGTCGTCTACAAGGAACTGCCGCAGGACGATCCGCATATCCGCCGCCCGGACATCAGCCGCGCGCGCGAGCTCCTCAAATGGGCGCCGACGCTGAAGCTGCGCGAAGGCCTTGCGCCGACCATCGCCTGGTATCAGACCCGGCTCGCCGCCACATCCAAGGTCCGCACCAAGGACAGCGCCGACGGGCGGCAGACGCTTGCGATCATCGGTGGCGGTCCCGCCGGGCTTTCCGCCGCCTACTGGATGCAGAAGCACAGCAACCATCATCATGTGATCGTGGTCGAGGCGGACGACAAGGTCGGCGGCATTGCGCGGACCGAGAGCTACAAGGGCTATCGCTTCGATATTGGCGGCCACCGCTTCACCACCCGCTCGGCCCGCGCCGAGGCTTTGTGGAACGAGGTGCTGCCTGAGGCTTTCCTGCGCCGGAAGCGCCAGACGCGCATCTATTATCGCGGCAAGTTCTTCGATTATCCGCTGCGGCTGTTCAATGCATTGAAGAACATGGGGCTCTATGAGTCCGCGCTGATCCTCGCCAGTTACATCAAATGGAACTTCATGCCGCACAAGGAGGAGGAGAATTTCCAGCAGTGGATCACCAACCGCTTCGGTGGCCGTCTGTTCTGGTATTTCTTCCGTCCCTACACCCAGAAAGTATGGGGCAAATCCTTCAAGGCGATCCGCGCGGACTGGGCGATCCAGCGCATCCGCAACATGTCGCTGCGCAAGGCGGTGGTGCGGGCGCTCTCCGGTTCGCACGACACCGACAGCGTTGTTGAGACCTTCGATTATCCCCGCCTTGGCCCCGGCATGATGTGGGAAGCGTTCCGCGACCGGATCGAGGCGAAGGGCGGCGAGGTATGGATGAACTCTGCCGCAACCCGGATCCACCGCGAGGGGGATATGGTGACCGCGATCGAGGTCGAGGCCGTGCAGGATGGCGAGACGGTGACTACCCGGCTGGAGGCGGATCACTTCATCTCGTCGATGCCGATTTCGACGATGGTATTGAACATGATGCCGCCCGCGCCGCCCGCGATCCAGTCCGCCGCCAAGAAGCTCAGATACCGTGCGTTCGTGGTCGTGGCGCTGATCGTCGATGGCGCCGATCCGTTCCCCGACAACTGGATCTATATCCACGACCCGGAGGTGAAGGCCGCACGCATCCAGAATTTCCGTTCCTGGTCGGAAGACATGGTGCCCGAAGCCGACAAGTCGAGCATCGGCATGGAGTATTTCTGCGAGGAGGGCGACGAGATGTGGGCCGCTGACGACGCCGCCCTCATCGCACTCGCCGCGAAGGAGTTCGAGATGCTGGGGCTGGGCAAGGCCGCCAGCGTCAAGGACGGCACCGTCATCCGCCAGACCAAGGCCTATCCGGTCTATGACGACGAATATCGCGACGCGCTGAACATGATCCGCGGCTGGCTGTCGGACTTCCGCAACCTGCAGGTTGTGGGGCGCGGCGGGATGCACAGCTACAACAACATGGATCACTCGATGCTCACCGCGACGCTCGCGGTCGACAATATCCTCGGCGGCGCCAACGACCTGTGGGCCGTCGATGCCGACCAGGGCGATAACGAGGACGTCGAGTCCTCCGCCGAAATTGGTAGTGAAGATGTATCTGACAAAACCCGCCTGTCCACGCCCAAACATGAGATGGCGTGACAGCCAGCCTATGGCTGCTACCCGTCCCACTGTGGCTGTCATCGTTCCAGCCTATAATGCGGCGGCGACCCTATCCGGCTGTCTTGACGCGATCAATGCGATGAACTGGCAACCGGACGAGCTGATCCTGTTCAGTGACGGTTCGACCGATGCAACCGACGACATGGCGCGGGCGGCAGGCGCAAGAGTGATCCGCAATGATGGAAAACCTCGGGGGCCGGGCCACGGTCGCAACGAGGCCGCCAAAGCCGCGACGTCCGAACTGCTGCTGTTCGTCGACGCTGATGTGGTGATTTCGCCAACCGCGCTGGAGCTGCTGGTCGCGGATATGCAGGCGCATCACGCGAAGGCGGCGTTCGGGTCTTATGACGATGCGCCGTGGTCGCAGCGTGTGACCAGCCTCTACGCCAACCTCCGCCACCATTATGTGCATCAGCATGCGCGGCGGGAAGCCAAGACATTCTGGTCAGGTCTGGGGCTGATCGACCGCGAGCTGTTCCATGCTCTGGGCGGCTTCGATGTCGAGATGTTCGGGCATCCCAGCATTGAGGATATCGAGCTCGGCGCACGCGTGGTTGCGGCCGGTCATCACATCCGTATGGTTCCTGAAGCCTTGTGCAAGCACTGGAAGGACTGGAGCCTGTGGCGCGTCTGGCATACCGATGTCGTGCGCCGCGCCGCGCCATGGTCAAGGCTGATCGTGGACGGCAAAACCGGCGAGGCGGACCTCAACATCAGCCATATGGAGCGTGTGAAATCTCTGCTCGCGCTGCTGGTTGTCGTGGGCCTGTTCGGCATTGCCGGTGCGGCGTTCGCTCTGCCGCGCGCGGTTGTGCCGATACTGGCGCTCACCGGGCTGATGGCGCTGCTCTATATATGGCTCAACCGGGATTTTTTTGGCTTCCTTGCCCGGAAACTGGGCTTTTTCAGATCGCTGGGCGCGATGGCGATGCATCTCTGCTACCACATCTATGCGCCAGTGACCTTTGTGTTCATCGCATTGCAGACGAAATTGGGCTTGCGCAAACCTTTGGCATGAGTTGCCATCAGATCGGCGCAATCTGTCGTTTGCGCTTTTGACGTAGCCGCAAGACATGGCTAGAACCCGTGATATGGGGATGGGTAATTCACGCTTTTGTTTGGCAATTTTGGCCGCTCTTGCGCTGAGTGCCTGTAATTCCATCAAGCCCGGCACGGTCACGATCGTTCCCTCCGAGCGGTTCCAGACGATGGACGCATGGGAAGCAACCGCGAAAATGTGGGAGTTCAACAAGCGCGGCAACCGTTTCGACGGCAGCTGGATGCCCGCGCGCGACATTATCCTCACCAGCATGATCGCAGAAGGCGGGATCAACCGGCTGCGGCTTGAGCTCCGCAGCGGAGCGGAGAATCCGGTTGATTACTGGTCGCAGTTTCGCGCGGGAAAACTCTCCTATGTCGATTTCAAGACCCATTTTTACGAGAAGATCAACGACAACGCTGATCCGAAGCTGCTGAACCCAAAAGGCATTCAGTTCTCGGAACTGGATTTCCGGGTCGAGAATTTTATCCTTCCGGCGATGCGGATAGCGAAACAACTCGGTCGCCCGATGCGCTTCACGCTCTGTTATGTCGATTTCGGCTGGACGACGAAGAAGGGCTCCCTCTCCCATGCGTCCAACCCGGAGGAATATGCCGAGCTGATCGCGGCTGCCTATGCGCATCTCCAGCAGAAATATGCGCTGGAACCGGAGGCTTTGGAGATTATCCTCGAACCCGATAATTCAGACAACTGGAACGGCAAGGAAATCGGTGCGGCGATCGTCGCGGTGGTGAAGCGGCTGGAGCAGCAGGGCGTGAAGCCCCGGATCATTGCGCCGTCCACCTCTGTCGCGCGCAAGATGCCGCGCTATTTCGACCAGCTGAGTAGCGTGCCGGGCGCGGCCGAGAAAATATCGGTGCTCTCCTATCATCGCTACGGCAAGCCGCCTGCGCCGGAGGTGGCCGATGCGATCCGCGCGCACTATCAGCCGCGGTTCGCCGGCGATGCGTTG
>CAZLTO010000015.1:0-3605 GCA_964562475.1 uncultured Sphingobium sp.
TCAAACGCGGCTTTCCAGCGAAATCGCGCTCGGCAGACAAGGGCAGGAGACGGGGCTGATGCACCGCACCGACCTGAAACCGGGCGACGGCATGCTCTTTCCGATGATACCGGCGCGGATGCCCAATTTCTGGATGAAGGACACGCCGACTGCGCTCGACCTCCTGTTCATAGCGATGGATGGGCGCGTGGTGCGCATCATCCCCAACGCCAAGCCCAATGACCGCACACCGCTTTTCGCCGAGCAGCCGGTGGCGGGCGTGCTGGAGCTGCGCGGTGGCGATGTGCAGCGGCTCGGGATCAAGGAAGGTGACGAGGTAGCCTGGGGGGAGTGCGCCATGGATACGGCGCGGGAGCCAAGCGCGGAACCGGATAATTTCTGTCCCGCCTGACCCTCATACTCTTGCCAACGGCTCGCGGGCGGCCTAATCGGCGAGGCATGGGATTGCTCATGAACATCTTCACCTGGTGGGAAGGCGCCACCATCGGCACCTCGCTCTTTTCGGCCATGAAAGGCAGACGAGTGGGCGAGGACCATATGGGCAATGTCTATTATGAAGGCGGCAAGGATGTGCACGGCAATCCGCGGCGCTGGGTGATCTACAACGGACCCAACGACGCGAGCCGTGTTCCCGCCGAATGGCATGGCTGGCTGCACGGCAGCCTCGAAGGCCCGCCGGAGAGCAACCTCCCCCCGCCGCGCATCTGGGAAGTCGATTATACGCCGAACCAGACCGGCACGGCTCAGGCCTATCGTCCGCGTGGCGCGATCGAGCAGGGCGGCAAGCGCGCTGCCGCCACCGGAGACTATGAGGCATGGACGCCCGACGCTTGAGCCTGCGTCGCGCTGTATTGGGATGTGTGCTCATAGGCGCGCTCGCCGCATGCGGCGATGGATCGAACCAGCTCCCGCAAGTTAACGCATCCAAGCCGGTCGCGGCGGACGGCAGCCCGCTCTCGGTCGAGGCGCTGGGCAACATGGCGGGCGTGACGCCCATGAACCAGCGCGTTGCCGTCATCGGCCTTTTGAACAAGCGCAACGGCATCACCCGTGATCTCCAGATAAAGCCGGGGCAGGCGTTCCGGGTCGGCGATGCGATCGTGCGCCTGCGCGCCTGCGAGGCAACCGCGCCGTGGGAAGGTGAAAAGGAGGTCGGCGCGTTCGTGCAGCTCGATGTCCGCACCCCGCGCAAGGAGGAATGGCGGCGCGTATTCTCCGGCTGGCTGTTCCGCGAGCGGCCCGAGCGCAATGTGGTGCAGCACCCGGTCTATGACGTCTGGGTCAAGAGTTGCGCAATGACTTGGCCGGACACCGGGCCGGATACGGTCAAGGCGGCCGACAGATCAGGCGCGAACGCCAATGCCGCCGCTGGCCCCGCCGACAACAGCGCCGATTCGTCGGCCAGTGAAACGCCCGAGAGCGCCACATCCAACAGCGCGCGGTAATCGCGCTGGCTGATCTCGATCGCGCCCAGTGAGCGCAGATGATCGGTCATGAACTGACAATCAAGCAGCGTCATCCCGCCGATCTTCATCCGCGCCACCAGCCAGGCGAGCGCAACCTTGGAGGCGTCGGTGCGGCGCGAGACCATGCTCTCGCCGAAGAACGCGCGACCCAGCGACACGCCATAGAGGCCGCCAACCAGCTCCTCCTCCTCCTCCCAGCATTCGACCGAATGGGCGAAACCGAGACGGTGGAGCTGCATATAGCTCCTCTCGATATCGTGGTTGATCCATGTCGTCGGCCGATCTGACGCCGCCTCGGCGCATAGTCGCACAATGCCCATGAAATCCCGGTCGACCGTGACATGAAAACGATCCGACCGTAGAGTCTTGGCGAGCGAGTGCGAGAGGTGAAAGTTGTCCAGCGGCAGGATCGCCCGGCTCTTCGGTTCGACCCAGTAAATCTCGTCCGCGTTCCTGTCGTCGGACATCGGAAACACACCGATGGCATAGGCGCGCAACAGCAGGAGCGGATCGAGGAGCATGTGCTCCTTCTGTGGCAGAGGCGCTGCGCCGTTCCAAGGGGGTATTTCCGGTTGCACTTGCAGAGATGCGGCGGTAAGGGACGCCCCTTCGCTTGCCGAAGCACAGGAGTGTAGCTCAGCTGGTAGAGCGTCGGTCTCCAAAACCGAATGCCGGGGGTTCGAGTCCCTCCACTCCTGCCAAAACTTGCGCTTTCAACGGCGTGAGGCTATGGCGGCGCAGCTTGAGCGATTTCGAGCCGGATGGAAGCATCCGGCGGCTTACGAAATCGCGGCAGGCAAAGAACGTCGCGGGGTGGCGACTCTCTTCCGGGCTTGCGGGACCGGAGGGAGGCGCTTTGCTCCGCAATTTGGTGTTTATAGGAACAGGCGGAACAAGCGTGGCGAAAACCAGCCCCGGCGAATTCATCAACCAGGTGAAGGTTGAGGCGAAAAAGATCGTCTGGCCCACCGGGCGCGAGACGATGATGACGACCGTGATGGTGCTCATCATGACCAGCTTGCTTGGCGTATTTTTCTTCGGGATCGACAGCTTCTTCGGCTGGGTGGTCACGATGCTGCTGCAACTGGCCGGTGGCCAAGTTTGAGTGGCCAAAGTTTGAGTAGCTTGGGCTGAACGACGAAACGAACGGGTGGAACGACAGGTTTATGGCGCGCTGGTACATCATTCACGCCTATTCGGGCTTCGAGAACAAGGTCCGCGATTCGATCGTGGCCGAGGCCGAGCGTCTGGGCCTGTCCCAGCTCGTCGAATCGGTCGAGGTGCCGACCGAGACCGTGACCGAAGTGCGCCGCGGCAAGAAGGTGCAGTCCGAGCGCAAGTTCTTCCCCGGCTATGTGCTGGCCAAGCTGGCGATGAACGACGATGTCTATCACCTCGTCAAGAATACGCCGAAGGTGACCGGTTTCCTGGGCTCCTCGGGCAAGCCGCAGGCGATCACCGAGGCCGAAGCCGCGCGCATCCTCAACACCAAGGAAGAGGCCGCCGCCGCGCCCAAGCACAAGATCACCGTCAACTACGAGATCGGCGATCAGGTCAAGGTCACCAGTGGCAACTTCGCGAGCTTTACCGGCACGGTCGAGGAGCTGGACTTCGACAAGAACCGGGTCAAGGTCTCGATCTCCATCTTCGGGCGTGCCACTCCGCTGGAGCTGGCATTCGAGGACGTCGAGCTGGTAAAGTGACGAATTGAAGAGATTTCCGGCCACAAGCGCCGGGGATAAGCGCGGGAGGCGGCCTTCGGGCCTCCGTCAATACCGCTAAACTTGAACCGGGCCAAAGTGCGGTGACGCGCAGCGGCCCATCTATAGAGTGAGTGTAACATGGCTAAGAAGATTACGGGCTATATCAAGCTCCAGGTGCCTGCGGGCGCCGCCAATCCTTCGCCGCCGATCGGCCCGGCTCTGGGTCAGCGCGGCGTCAATATCATGGAATTTTGCAAGGCGTTCAACGCCGCGACCGAGAAGATGGACAAGGGCACGCCGCTGCCGACCATCATCACCGTCTATGCCGACCGCAGCTTTTCCTTCATCACCAAGCAGCCCCCGGCCACCTACCTGATCAAGAAGGCGGTGAACCTCAAGTCCGGCTCCAAGGAGCCCGGCAAGGTTTCCGCAGGAA
>CAZLTO010000015.1:3615-12241 GCA_964562475.1 uncultured Sphingobium sp.
CCATCAGGCCGCCGGAGATCGCGCAGGCGAAGATGGTCGACCTCAATGCCAACGACATCGAGGCGGCAACGAAGATCATAGAAGGCTCCGCCATTGCGATGGGCCTCACCGTGGTGGAGGGCTAAGACATGGCAAAGCAGACCAAGAAGGCCAAGGCTCTGGCTACCAGCATCGACCGCGACAAGCTGCACGGCGTTGACGAAGCGATTACGCTCATCAAGAGCAACGCGACCGCGAAGTTCGACGAAACCGTCGAGATCGCGATGAACCTCGGCGTCGATCCCCGTCACGCCGACCAGATGGTCCGTGGTGTCGTCACACTTCCCGCAGGCACAGGCAAGACCGTCCGCGTCGCGGTGTTCGCCCGCAACGACAAGGCCGCCGAAGCGACCGCCGCCGGTGCCGATATTGTCGGCGCGGAAGACCTGCTGGAGAGCATCCAGAACGGCAACATCGACTTCCAGCGCGTGATCGCGACGCCGGACATGATGGGCCTCGTCGGCCGCCTCGGCAAGGTGCTCGGCCCCAAGGGGCTGATGCCGAACCCGAAGCTCGGCACCGTGACCCCGAATGTCGGCGAAGCGGTCAAGGCGGCGAAGGGCGGCCAGATCGAGTTCCGCGTCGAGAAGGCGGGCATCATCCATGCCGGTCTTGGCAAGGCGAGCTTCTCGGAAGGCGACCTGCGCAAGAATTTCGATGCGTTCGTCGATGCGATCGTCAAGGCGAAGCCCTCGGGCTCCAAGGGCAAATATGTCCGCAAGATCGCGCTCAGCTCCTCGATGGGCCCGGGCGTGAAGGTGGATGTCGCTGCGGTAAACGGCGTTATCTGATAAGCCATTCGCCGGTCAGGCGGATGCCATAGCATTCCCAAACCCCCTTGGACCGGTTCCGAGGGGGTTTTGTTTTACCGGACTTACCTCAACCCTGCCGCGCAAGTGGATTCGGCGTCGGCTCCGCGATCTTGCGCAACAGGTTGGAATCGCGGTGGTGGAAAGGTTCTGTCTGTCCCTTGACCATCAGCACGGTATCCTCGCTGTAGGACCATGTGCCGTTGGCGTTCACCGTCACGGTGATGGTGAAGCTGTCGGTACGGAAATTCTCTTCCAGAAACGGGTTGGAGCAGATGCCGTAGGCGGTCGTGCCACGCTCGGCTTTCAGCGTAAAGGTCTTGGCGTCCGCCGCCGCAGTGCCGACCGCCAGCGCCGTCTGGCCGCGCGGGATGGTGAGGCTGTGCATCACCGTGCCGGTCGCCGGCTCCCACAGCCAGTAGCCGACCTGATCGTGAAAGGTTTTGACCTGCCCAGGCTCCGTAATGTGGGTGTGATAGCGCAGCCCGTAAAGCAACTGCGGGCCATTATTGCCCGGATCGGTCGGTTGCAACTCGATACGCTCGATGAACGCTTTTCTGGATGGCCCATCCGCTTCCGGCGCGATGTCCGTACCCTTCACCCCTTCCCATATCCCCGCCAGTGGCGCCAATGGCCCGAGATTGGCGAGCGTGTTGACATCGATCACCGGCGGATCGGAAAAAATGTCGGAGGAATATTCGGTCACAGGCATGTCTCCCTCATAGATCATGAGGAGAATGCCCTGCCATCGCCAGACTCGCAACCGCATTGGCGGATTAATCTGCGCCTTGCATAGAGACTCACGTCGGGATAGGGATTGCCTTACCGGGGTGAGGCAACCTCCCGTTCAGGCATTCCCGCCCAAGTGTTGCGCCATATCGCGGCCGTTGCGGCCGGGGGGAGCGCATGGAACATCCATCATTTCAGGAGCTGGTGCGGCTGTTCGGTCGGATTGGCCTTATCAGTTTCGGCGGCCCGGCGGGGCAGATCGCGCTGATGCACAAGGAGGTGGTCAACGACCGGGCGTGGATCGGCGAGGAGCAGTTCCTGCGCGCGCTGAATTTCTGCCATCTGCTTCCCGGCCCGGAGGCGCAGCAGCTCGCGACATGGATCGGCTGGCGGCTGCATGGCGTGCGCGGCGGGCTGGCGGCGGGCGGCCTGTTCGTGTTGCCCGGCGCACTGGTGATGCTCGGCCTCTCCGTGCTCTATGTGCTGGCGGCGGGGGTCACATGGTTCTCTGTGCTGTTCCTCGGCATCAAGGCGGCGGTGCTGGCTCTGGTGGTGCAGGCGCTGCTGCGCATCGGCGGACGGGCATTGAACACGCGCTTCAAGCTGGGCCTCAGCATCGCCTCCTTTCTCGCACTCACGATCTTCAATTTGCCTTTCCCGGACGTGGTGCTCGCTGCGGTCGTGATCGGCGCTGTCGTCGCTGCAAAACACCCCGCATGGCTCAAGCTCAAGGATGTTCCCCCCGCAACGGAGAGCACGCCTATCGGCAACGGCATAGCCAAGGTCGCCGGTGCGCTGGCGCTGGCGTGGGCGCTGCCGTTCGTTTTAATCGCACTCCTGCTCGGGCCGCATCATGTGCTGATGGACATCGCTGCGTTCTTCTCGCGCCTTGCGGTAGTCACCTTCGGCGGAGCCTATGCGGTGCTCGCCTATATGGCGCAGGAGGCGGTGCAGGGCTATCACTGGCTCAAGCCAGGCGAAATGGCGGATGGCCTCGGCCTTGCGGAGACCACGCCCGGCCCGCTGATCATGGTGACGCAGTTCGTCGGCTTTTTGGGCGCCTACCGGATGCCCGCACCCTTCTCGCCGATGGTCGCCGGGGTGCTCGGCGCGGTCGTGACGACATGGGTGACGTTCGTGCCCTGCTTTCTGTGGATCTTCGGCTTCGCGCCATGGATCGAGCGGCTGGAGCATGCGAAGCGCCTTCAGGGCGCGCTATCGGCGCTGACCGCCGCCGTGGTCGGCGTGGTCGCGAATGTCGCCTTGTGGTTCGCGCTCCATGTGCTGTTCTGGCAGGTCGGCACAGCGCGGCTAGGCCCGGTGACTGTCGCCTTTCCCGATCTCAACGCCCCCAATGTGCAGGCGATCCTGCTTTCGGCGCTGGCGTTCCTTCTCCTGTTCTGGGCGCGCATGGGCGTGGTGGCGATGCTGGGGATATGCGCCGCAGCGGCGCTGCTTCTGCGCGCGCTACTGCAAATGTAGGCGCGCTCAGCCCTTGGCGAGCCGCCGCTCGACCGCCTGCCACAGATAATTGAACCGCCGCGCGGCCGGGCTGTTCGGCGCGAATTCGCCGATCGGCATGCGCTTTGCAGCCATCTGCTCGACGGCGCTTGCCATCGGCACCGAGGGCCAGTTGGAGTTCTCATCCGTCGCCATGCGGTGCAATTTCCGGCGACGGTCGACCATCGAATAGACCGGCAGGATCGGCGAATGGCCGTCGCCGCGCTGGACCAGATAGCGCGCTACCTCGCCCAATGCCCGTTGGGAAAGCGGCGAGGGGATCACCGGCACGATCACTATATCCGCCGCGCGCAACACCTGCTCGGAGGTTTCGGTGAGGCCCGGCGGGCAATCGAGGATGATGCGGTCGTAGCGCTTGCCCAGCCCCTCGATCAGCTTCGCCAGCCGTTTCTTCTTGCCCAGCTCGAAAAACAGCCGGTCCAGCCCGCGCAGCGACGTATCCGCCGCGATCAGATCGATCCCTTCCACGGTCGACGGGCGAATCAGCGACTCGACATCGACATCCTTGGTGAAGATCGCGTGCGCCTCGTCCCGCCCCTGTGCGTTGGCGGAGAGCATCCATGTGGCGGCGGCCTGAGGGTCCAGATCCCACAAAAGCGTGCGGCGGGCGCTCTTCTTCGCGGATGCCCATGCGAGATTGACCGCGAAGGTCGTCTTGCCGACGCCGCCTTTCAGGGAATAGACCGCAATGGTCGCCAATGAGTCGCCCTTGCTCATGCTGCGTATGCTAACGCGCCCCGCGCGCTTTCCGCAAGGGATAGATCAGGCGAACGTTACATTTGCGAGACAGCGGCTATAAAATCTCGCGCACCACATCCTGCGGGCGGCAGAAGCGGACGCCCTTGTCCGTCTCCACGAACGGGCGGTTCACATAAGCCGGGTTGGCCACCATTGCATCCAGGATGGCGTCGTCGCTCATGTCTGGCAGGCCGCGCTCCTCCGCATCGGTGCCCATCTTGCGGATCGCTTGTTGGGGCGTCACTGCCGCATCGCGCAAGAGCTGCACCAGCTTCTCACGCGTGTATGGCGTTTTCAGATATTCGATCACGGTCACGTCGACGCCCGGCGTTTCTTCGAGGATCGCCAGCGTCTTGCGCGAGGTGCCGCACGCGGGGTTGTGCCAGATGGTCGCTTTCATCGTTCGTCTTCCTTCATTATCCAGCCCGAAAGCCATAGCGCCGCGCCTGCGCCCAGCAACTGCATCACCACGAAGGCGGGCGCATCCAACGGCCGGATGCCGGAGAAGCTGTCGGTCAGCGTGCGCGCCAGCGTCACTGCCGGGTTGGCAAAGCTGGTCGAGCTGGTGAACCAGTAGCCAGCAATGATCCACGCCGCAACCAGTGCGGGCAGCGCGTCGGGCCGGTATTTCGCGCCGAGGCGGATGGTGAGGATGAGGCCGAAGGTCGCGACCGCTTCGCCCAGCCACTCGCCATGCGTGGCGCGGACATGGGCGCTCTCCTGCACTACGGCCAAGCCGAACATCGCATGGGCGAGCATCGTTCCCGCCACGGCGCCCGCGCATTGCGTGACGATCATTGCGGCGCGGTTGTGGCGGCGTTCGAGGAAAAGCGTGACGGCGGGGTTGAACTGCGCGCCGCTTATCGGGCCAAGCAGGGATATGAGCACATAGAGCACCGCTCCGGTCGCCGCCGTATTGCCGAGGAGCGCGACGGCAGCATTTCCTCCGGCCATCCGCTCCGCCATGATGCCAGAGCCGATCACGGTCGCAACCAGCAAACAGGTGCCGATAAACTCAGAGGTGAGGACGCGCTTCATTGGGTTTGGCTCCGCCCGATTTCGTCAAGTTTGTGTTTCAATGCCACCTGCTCCAAAGACGGGATCGGCAAGGCAGCCAGCAGCGTGATGCGATGATGGAGCTGGCGGTAGGTTTCATGAAACGCGGCGGCGATCTCCGCGTCGCTGCCGGTTGCGGCAGCGGGATCCGGCATTCCCCAATGTGCGGTCACCGGCTTGCCCGGCCAGATGGGGCAGACCTCTCCCGCCGCGTTGTCACAGACGGTGAAGATGAAATCCATGTGCGGGGCGTCTGGTCCCGCAAACTCATCCCAGCTTTTCGAGCGGAAGCGGCTGGTGTCGTAATGCAGCAGTTCCAGCGTATGCAGCGCCATCGGGTGGACCGCGCCCTTGGGGAAGCTGCCGGCGCTGAAGGCGCGGAACTTGCCCTGCCCTTCCCGCTCCATGATAGCCTCGGCAAGGATGCTGCGCGCCGAATTGCCGGTGCAGAGAAACAGGACATTGAAGACGTGAGGATTATCCATTGCAATGCTCCTTTTCGGTGGCGAGAGGGGCGCACAGCTCCGGCCGTCCGCCGCAGCAGTCCTCTGTCAGATAGCCGATCAACGCCCGCACGGCGGGAACGGAGATCGCATAGAAGATATGGCGGGATTCACGGCGCGCGCTGACCAGCCCGGCGCGCTCGAGCTGAGCAATATGGTGAGAGAGCGTAGAAGCCGGTATGCCGAGCGCATCAGCCAGACCGCCTGCCGCCATTCCCTGCTCCCCCGCCGTCACGAGACGGCGAAAAATATCGAGCCGCGCATCATGCGCGAGGGCGGAAAGAACAACGACGGCGGCTTTTGATTCCATATTTCCGCAAATATCGAAATATGGAACGTCTGGCAAGGCCATTCATCTATGGCCGGGCACAGATTGAAATCGGCAAACGAGGGCGGAAAGCGGCCTATTCCGCCCGCGCCAACCACTCCTCCAGCCACTTGATCGTATAGTCGCCGTTCTGGAATTCCGGGTCGCGGAGCAGCTTCTGGTGCAGCGGGATCGTGGTCTTCATCCCCTCGATCACATATTCCTCCAGAGCGCGCTTGAGGCGCATGATGCAGCCCTCGCGCGTGCGGCCGTAGACGATCAGCTTGCCGATCATACTGTCATAATAAGGCGGCACCCGATAGCCTTGATAAAGCCCGCTATCGACGCGCACATGCATGCCGCCCGGCACATGATAGCTGGTGACGGTTCCCGGTGACGGCGCGAAGGTCTGCGGGTCTTCGGCGTTGATACGGCACTCGATCGCGTGGCCGGTGAAGCGCAGATCCTCCTGCGCGACCGACAAGGGGCGGCCTTCCGCGACGCGGATCTGCTCGCGCACCAGATCGACGCCGGTAATCATCTCGGTGACGGGGTGCTCGACCTGAAGCCGGGTGTTCATCTCGATGAAGTAGAACGCGCCCTCTTCCCACAGGAACTCGATCGTCCCCGCGCCGCGATAGCCCATGTCGGCCATCGCCTTGGCGACGATGCCGCCCATCCGATCCCGCTCCGCGACCGAGATGACCGGCGAGGGCGCTTCCTCCAGCACTTTCTGGTGCCGCCGCTGCAGCGAGCAGTCGCGCTCGCCCAGGTGAATGGCGTTGCCGTTGCCGTCGCCGAACACCTGAAACTCGATATGGCGCGGATTGCCGAGATATTTCTCCATATAGACGGTGTCGTCGCCGAACGCCGCCTTGGCCTCGCTGCCCGCCTGTTGCATCAGCGTCTCGAGTTCGGCTTCCTCGGTCACGACCTTCATGCCGCGCCCGCCGCCGCCCGACGCCGCCTTGATCAGCACCGGATAGCCGATCTTCTTGGCGATCTTCTTCGCCTCGGATATATCCTTGATCGCGCCGTCGGAGCCGGGAACAAGCGGCAGACCAAGCGCGCCCGCGGTGCGCTTCGCCTCTACCTTGTCGCCCATGGTGCGGATATGTTCGGGCTTCGGCCCGACGAAGATCAGGCCATGCGCCTCAACGATCTCCGCGAACTGCGCGTTCTCGGACAGGAAGCCATAGCCGGGGTGGATCGCGTCGGCGCCGGAGATTTCGGCGGCGGAGATGATGTTGGCGATGTTGAGATAGCTGTCCCGCGCGGCGGGCGGCCCGATGCAGATGGCTTCATCGGCGAGGCGCACATGCATCGCGTCTGCGTCCGCCGTCGAATGCGCCGCCACCGTCTTGATGCCCATCTCATGGCAGGCGCGGTGGATGCGCAGCGCGATCTCGCCACGATTGGCGATCAGCAGTTTCTCTATGCCCATAGGGGAGCCTTACTCGATGACCACGAGGGGCTGGTCGAACTCAACCGGCTGGCCGTTCTCGACCAGGATCGCTTTCACGGTGCCGCCAGCAGGCGCGGTAATCGGGTTCATCACCTTCATCGCCTCGACGATGACAAGCGTGTCGCCTGCCTTCACCTGATGGCCGACATGAATGAACGGGGCTGCGCCTGGCTCGGCGGCGAGATAGGCGGTGCCGACCATCGGGGATTTGACGGCATTACCCGTGGGCGCTGCGGCTGGCGCGGCTTCGGCGGCGGCTGGGGCAGCTGCCTGAGGGGCTGGCGCGGCGACAAATGCCGGTGCGGCGGCGGCTTCCTTCACCTTGCGCGCGACACGGATCTTGCGGTCGCCGTCTTCCACCTCGATCTCGGTCAGGTTGGTCGAATCCAGCATGTCGGCCAGCTCGCGCACCAGATTGACGTCGATCTGCATTGCGCCCTTGTCGGTTTTGTCGTTCATAAACCCTCGAAATTCAGCAAATCGCCTACGCGCCTATTGCGGTTTGCGCCGCATGGCAACCGGTTAAAGCTCTAATGCGGCCTCTAACGCCAGCATGTACGACATCGGCCCGAAGCCCGCGATAGTGCCTTTTGCTCCCTGCCCGACATAGGATTTATGCCGGAACGCCTCGCGCGCATGCGGATTGGAAAGATGCACCTCGATCACCGGCACCGATATGCTCTTGATCGCGTCCAGCAGCGCAACCGAGGTATGGGTCAAGCCTCCGGGGTTCAAAATCACCGCATGTGCGCCGACTTCCGCCGCCTCGTGCAGCCAGTCGATCAGATGACCTTCATGGTTGGACTGGCGGAATTCGATTTCCACATGCGCCCGCGCCGCCACATCGTTCATCCGCTCGGCGATGTCATCAAGCGTATCATACCCATAAATCTCCGGCTCGCGACTGCCGAGCAGGTTGAGGTTGGGGCCGTTCAGCACCCATATTGTCCGGTCTTCGGCCATATTCTTCCCCCGCGCGCTCGATGCCGGTCAACTAGGCATTGCCGGAACGCGCTTCCAGTCCCTATATGCAGCGCCTTGATATGGCGGTTTTTGCGGAAGGTCCAGTGTGAGCGTCGACGGCAATATTTCGATCCGGATAAACGGCGAGGACAGGCGGGTGCGCGAAGGGCTGAGCCTCGCGGAACTTGCAAGCGAGCTGGGCTTCGTGCCGGAGAAGATCGCGGTGGAGCGCAACCTTGAGGTCGTGCCGCGCTCGACACTGGCTCAAGTGACCATCGAGGATGGAGACGAACTGGAGATCGTGCACTTCGTTGGCGGCGGCGACCATGCCGTAACAATGGAAGATAGCTGGGCCGTCGCGGGCAAGACCTTCCGCTCGCGCCTCATCGTCGGCACCGGCAAGTACAAGAGCTTCGAGCAGAATGCGGCGGCGGTGGAAGCTTCGGGCGCTGAGATCGTCACCGTCGCGGTGCGGCGGGTGAACGTCTCCGATCCC
>CAZLTO010000016.1:0-12179 GCA_964562475.1 uncultured Sphingobium sp.
AACGGCATGGTGCTCCAGAAGGCGGCGATCCGCGGCGTCGAATCGAACGGCATGATGTGTTCCACGCGTGAACTCGAATTGGGCCCAGAAGCGCTTGGGGATCATGACGGCATCATCGAATTGCCCTCTGACGCGCCAGTCGGCACTGCGTTCGCGGACTATGCCAGCCTCAACGATCCGGTGATCGACTTGTCCGTCAACCCCAATAGGCAGGATTGCATGGGCGTGCGCGGCATTGCGCGCGATCTTGCCGCCAAGGGGCTGGGCGCGCTCAAACCCCTGCGCGCGGTCTATCGCATGCCCGCCGAGCCGCTGGACGCCACCGGCCCCGGCCCGGATGTGCGCACGGACGACGCGGAGGGCTGCCCGGCCTTTTACGGGCAGGAAGTGCGCGGCGTGACGACCGGCGAGGCGCCGGAGTGGATGGCGGCGAAGCTCAAAGCCATCGGGCAAAAGCCGATCTCGTGCCTCGTCGATATCACCAATTTCGTGATGATCGACCTTGGCCGCCCGCTCCATGTCTATGACAAGGCCAAGCTCTCCGGCGGGTTGGTGGCGCGCAAGGCGCGGGCAGGCGAGCAGGTGCTGGCCCTCAATGGCAAGACCTATACGCTCGACGAAACAATGACCGTGATCGCGGACGACGCCCATGTGCATGACATCGGCGGCATCATGGGCGGCGAGGATTCGGGCGTCAGCGAGAGCACGACCGACGTCGTGATCGAATGCGCCTATTTCGATCCCGCGCATATCGCGCGCACCGGGCAGAAGCTGGGCCTCACATCCGACGCGCGAGCGCGGTTCGAGCGGGGCGTCGATCCCGCCTTCCTCGATGAGGGGCTGGAAATCGCTGCGTGGCTGGTGACCCAGCATTGCGGCGGCGGCCTGAGCGGCGTGACCCGCGCTGGCACTCCGCCAGTTGCGCCGCGCAACTTTGCCTATGATCCGGCACAGACGGAGCGCCTTGCGGGCGTGGTGCTGGATGGCGCCGCGCAGCGCGCGATCCTCGAAAAATTGGGCTTTGGCGTGAGCGCCGACTGGACGATCACCGTGCCGAGCTGGCGGCGGGACATCGACGGCGCAGCGGACATCGTCGAGGAGGTGGTGCGGATTCACGGGCTGGAGAATGTGCCGTCCACGCCATTGCCACGCGCGCCGGGGGTCGCAAAGCCGACCGCCACGCCTGAGCAGATGACCGAGCGGCGTGCGCGCCGTGCTGCGGCAGCGCGGGGATTGAGCGAAGCGATCAACTGGAGCTTCATCTCCGAGAAGGAAGCCGCATCAGTCGGCGGGGGCGACTGGACGCTCAGCAATCCGATCAGCGAAGACCTCAAGGTCATGCGCCCCTCGCTGCTGCCCGGCCTGCTCTCGGCGGCGGCGCGCAATCAGGCGCGTGGTGCAACGTCTGTGCGCCTGTTCGAGATCGGTAGGCGTTATTTTCGCGCGGAGGACGGCAGCAGCATCGAGCGGCTGACGCTGGGGCTGGTGATGGCGGGCGACAAGACCCCGCGTGGCTGGCAGACGGGCAAGGCGCAGGGCTTCGATGCGTTCGATGCCAAGGCCGAAGCGCTGGCATTGCTCGCGGCTGCGGGTGCGCCCACGCAAAATCTCCAGATGTTCGGCGAGGCGGGGGATGCCTATCATCCCGGCCAGTCCGGCACCTTGCGCCTCGGCCCCAAGACGGTGCTGGCGGAATATGGCGTGCTGCATCCCGCGCTGGCGAAGGCATTCGACCTCTCCGGCACGGTTGTTGCCGCGCAGCTGTTCCTCGACGCCATACCGGCCAAGCGCAAGGCGGGCTTCATGCGCGCGCCCTATGCGCCGCCCGCGTTGCAGGCGGTGACGCGCGACTTTGCGTTCCTGGTGCCCGATGCGCTGGAGGCGGATGCACTGGTGCGCGCCGTCAAGCAAGCGGACAAGAAGAGCATCGTCGATGCGCGGCTGTTCGATCTGTTCACCGGGGCTGGCGTCGAACCGGGGATGAAATCGCTTGCTGTGGAGGTGACGCTGCAACCCGGCGAGAGGAGCTTCACCGAGGAGGAGCTGGCGCTCGTCAGCGCGAGCGTGGTGCAGGCGGCGGAGAAACTGGGCGGAGTTTTGCGGGGATAATCAGGCGCGCCGCGCCGACCAGCGGTTCGTGCGCCTCATAGCGCTCCATCGCGTCGATCAGTGCGGGCAGCGTATCGCGCGAGATCATGATCCCGGCGTGCTGGGAGCGGATGAAGCCACACTCCGCCATATGGCGATAGAACACGAGCAGCGGCTCGTAAAAGGCGTGCGCATTGAGCACGCCCACCGGCTTTGCGTGATAGCCGAGCTGCGCCCAGCTCACCGCTTCCCACAGTTCGTCCATCGTGCCGACGCCGCCGGGGAGGGTCAGGAATCCGTCCGAAAGGCTGGTGAACAGCGCCTTGCGGCTGTGCATATCCGGCACCACGTGCAGCTCGGTCAGACCCTGATGCGCGAGTTCGGCATGGACCAGCGCCTCCGGGATCACGCCGATCACCTCGCCACCCGCGCCCAGCGCGCCATCCGCCAGCGCGCCCATCATGCCGACGCGCCCGCCGCCATAAACGACCGCGATGCCCCAGCGGGCCAATTGTTCGCCCACGTCGTTCGCGCAGCGCATGAACGCGCCATCCGCGCCCTCCGAGGAGCCGCAATAGACCGCGAGGCGCTTCAGTCTGCTCATCTGTTTCCTTCGAGCATCAGCCTGGCCGTCACTTTCACGCCCGCGAGCACTAGCGGAATACCCGCGCCGGGATGGGTGCCCGCGCCGACCAGATAGAGGTTGCGGATCACGTCATCCCGGTTGTGGGGGCGGAGCGCGAGGCTCAGGCTGTTCAGGGGGGCGAGGCCGAAGGCGCTGCCCATATAGGCGCGCAGGTCAGACGCGAAATCCGGCGGGGCGACATGGAAGCGCGTGACGATGCGCTCGCGGATGTCGGGGATCAGGCGGCGCTCGATCTCGTCGAGGATGCGGTCGGCAAAGAGGGGCGCCATATGATCCCAGTCGATCGGCAGCTTGCCCCTGTGCGGCACCGGCACCAGCGCGCTGAATACAGAGCATCCCTCGGGCGCGAGGCCGGGGTCGGTCACGCTGGGGTGGTTGAGGAAAATCATCTGGTCCGCGCTCAGCACGCCGTGCTGGAAGATGTCGGTCAGATAGTCTTCATAGCGCGGCCCCAGCAGCAGGCTGCGGTGGGGAATGCCGGGCCATGTGCCGCGTATGCCGAAATGCACCGCGAACATCGCCGGGGACCATGTCTTGCGGGCGAGTTTTTCCGCCTGACGCGGCCCGCGCGGATGCTGTCCCAAGAGGTCACGATAGCAGTGCATCAGGTCGGCATTGCTGGCGATCACGTCCGCATCGCCGCGCCATCCGCCCGCCGTGACGACGCCGGTCGCCTGATCGCCGCGCATTTCGATCCGCGCGACCGGATCGCCGAGCCGGATCGTTCCGCCGATCCGCTCGAACAGCGCAACCAGTCCCATCACCAGCCGGTTGATCCCGCCGCGCGGATGCCACAGCCCGGTATCCCGCTCCAGCCGATGCGCCCATCCATGCAGCGCGTTCACATCCAGCGGATTACCCCCCGCGAGCAGAGAGTGAAACGAAAGCGCCTGCCGCAGCCTGTCATTGCCGACATGGCTGGAAACCAGCCCATAGAGCGTGCGCCAGCCATTATTGTGGAGCAGCAACGGCACAGCCTTCAGCATGGCGTGGAGATCGGAGAAGGGCTGATCGCCCAGTTGCCCGAGCCCCACCTGCGCCGCATCACCGCCATGATCGAGAAGACGCTGATATCCGGCCATGTCGCGGCCATCGATGCGGACGATCTCCTGCCGCATCATCGCGTCATCGGCGGTGAGGTCCATACTGCTGCTGTCCGGCCAATTGAGCCGCCAGAGCGGCGCCACCGGCTCCAGCGTCACATCCGCCGCCATATCCTGCCCGGTCAGCCGCCAGAGTTCGGCAAAGCTGTCGGGATCGGCGATCGCCGCCGGCCCATGATCGAAGGTGAAGCCTTCGCGCGTGCTCCAGGATGCGCAGCCGCCGGGTTTCTCGCGGGCTTCCAATATCGTCGTCGCGACGCCTGCGGAGGCCAAGCGTATGCCGAGCGCGAGCCCCCCCAGCCCCGCGCCTATCACGATGGCTTTCTTGCCCTCTGAACGCGGATCCTGCGAAAGGGTCATGCGCGCTTTGGTCTCATCGTCGGCAGCATCTCCGCCCTTATGCGCACAGCGACAGGCGGAGACAAGCCCGTGCGAGCGATTGACGCGACCAACCCGCCCGGCGTAGTCAGAAACCTATGAGCGCCCAGACCCCCGAGCATAGTCATTATTACGACCATATCTATCTTCCGCCCGCGCATGATCGCAACGCGCGGCGCACCCATTGGGTGATTGGCCTCACCACGCTGACGATGGTGGCGGAAATTGTAGCGGGCTGGCTTACCGGCTCGATGGCGCTGCTGGCGGACGGCTTTCATATGGCGACTCACGCCGGTGCGCTGGCGATCGCGGGCATGGCCTATGCCTTCGCGCGCCGCCACGCGCGCAACGCCCGCTTCACTTTCGGCACCGGCAAGGTCGGCGATCTGGCGGGCTTCACCTCGGCGATACTGCTCGGGCTGGCGGCGCTCGGCATCGCCTTTGAATCCGGCGCGCGGCTGTTCTCGTTGCGCCCGATCGACTTTTCGAGCGCGATTCTGGTCGCGGTGATCGGGCTGGCGGTCAATCTGGTCAGCGCGTTCATGCTGATGGAGCGCGGGCATCAGCATGACCACGATCACGGCCACGATCATGCACATGGGCACGGCCATCATCATGCCGATACAAACCTGCGCGCGGCCTATCTGCATGTGCTGGCGGATGCGCTCACCTCGGTCGCGGCGATCCTGGCGCTGCTCGCCGGGCGCTATCTCGGCTGGCTGTGGCTCGATCCGGTGATCGGCATTGCGGGCGCGGTCATCATCGCGCGCTGGGCATGGGCGCTGATGCAGGACGCCGCCGGGATCCTGCTCGACACCGCCGAGCCGGAGCATGCCGCCGCGATCAAGGGCATCGTCGAACAGGCGGGCGCGACGGTCGCCGATCTGCATGTCTGGCGGATCGGCCCGCATGCCCATGCAGCGATAGTGAGCTTGCATGGCGCGGGTGGCGATGACCGGCAGATCCGCGAGGCGCTGCACAAGCTCCCGAACTTCGTGCATGTGACCGTGGAGCGCCTCCCCGCCTGAGTTGCCAAACCGGTTAAGGACATTCCGCAAGGAACCATTAGCGTAACTCGCTCATTATCCTTCCAGTCAGGAGTCTATTCATGCGGCGCGGACTGGGAATATACGCTATTTCTGCTGCACTTTGCGCAATGAGCCTTGTCGGCGCTGCGCAGGCGCAGGATGACGGCGGCGACAACGCACTGACCATCGCGGTCGGCGCGGGTGCGATCCCGAGCTATGACGGGTCCGACGACACGGTCGTCACCCCCGGCGCGATCATGCGCGGCAAGATCGATGGACATGCCTTCTTCACGCGCGGAACCAGCCTCTATTTCAACCTCATCAAGGACAAGCCGTCTTCCTCCGGCGTTGACGTCGGGTTCGGGCCCCTGACGACCGTGCGCCTCACACGCACGCGCAGCATCAGAGACCCGCAGGTCAAGGCGCTCGGCAAACTCGATCCTTCCGTCGAGATCGGCGGCTGGGGCGAGATCGGCAAGACCGGCCTCATCAGTGGCAAATATGATTCGCTCTCGTTCCGGCTGACCTATGCCCATGATATCGCGGGCGCGCATGACAGCTATTTCATCAAGCCATCGCTGGAATATGGCACGCCGATTACCGAGACGACATTTCTCGGCGTCTCGCTCTCCGCCGATTATGTCGGCAAGGGATTCGGGCGCTATTATTATGACGTGACGCTGGCGGGCAGCCAGAAAAGCGGTCTGGGCGTCTATGGGGCGGCGGGCGACAAGGCCGGATTTGCGAAGCTCAACCTCGGCATTGTCGCCGCGAAGTCGCTCTCCGGCGATCTACGCAAGGGCTGGGCGGTGTTTGCGCTCGGCGGATATGGCCGTCTGCTGGGGCGCTATGCGGCCTCGCCGCTGGTCAAGGATGCAGGAAGCCGCCACCAGTGGCTCGGCGGGCTGGGAATTGCTTACAGCTTCTGAGCCAGGCTGATTTCAGGCGGCGACATCGCCATCGGCATCGATCTCGCTCCGCTGCTCCGCCTCGATCACGCCATGCGACGGGTGCAGTGGGGCGAGGCGCAGCACGATGAAACCCGCCACCGCCGAGATCAATGAGCCGGTCAAAATGCCGATCTTCGCTTCTTCGACCAGTTCCGGTGCCGCGGGGAAAGCGAGCGCACCGATGAACAGGCTCATCGTGAAGCCTATGCCGCACAGCAGCGCCATCCCGTAAATCTGCGTCCATGTCGTCCCGCGCGGCATGGTGGCGACACCTGTGCGCACGCACAGCCAGATGGCGGAGAAAATGCCGAGCTGTTTGCCCAGCACAAGGCCCGCGGCAACCGCCAGCGGCAAGGGCGCCAGCAGGCCACCCACGCCCAGCCCGCCAAGGTCCACGCCCGCATTGGCAAAGCCGAACAGCGGCACGATCAGATAGGCGCTCCACGGATGCAGCCCATGCTCCAGCCGGTGCAACGGGCTGTCCGCCGCATCGGGTGCGCCCGGCGTCGCGCGGATCGGGATCGTCATCGCCGCCAGCACACCCGCGATGGTCGCGTGGACGCCGGAGAACAGCACAGCGCACCAGAGCGCCGTTGCAAGGAGCAGATAGACTGCGAGCGCTTTCACCCCCCGCCGGTTCAAAAGCCACATGAGGGCAAATATTACTGCCGCAGCGGCAAGCGTGAGCCAGTCTAGAGCGCTCGTGTAAAAGAAGGCGATGATGATGACGGCGCCGATATCATCGACGATCGCTATGCTCGTCAGCAACAATTTGAGCGCGGTTGGCGCGCGCGAACCGAGCAAGGCCAGCACGCCGAGCGCGAAGGCGATATCGGTCGCGGCCGGAATCGCCCAGCCTTTCGCAAGGCCCGGATCGGAGCCTGCAACCGCGAGATACACGAGGGCGGGCAAGGCCATGCCCGCCGCCGCCGCGATGGCGGGCAGCGTGCGGCGGCTCCAGCCGGAGAGTCGACCGTCCACAAATTCTCTTTTGATTTCAAGGCCGACGAGCAGGAAAAACAGCGCCATCAAACCATCGTTGACGATATGGTGGACGGTCATATGCTCACCCAGCGGCATATCGACGATCAGGTGATAGAGCTGCGCGCCCTGTGCGCCGCTGTTGACCAAAATCAGCGCCAGTGCAGCAGCAGCGATCAACAGCACTCCACTCGTCGCCTCTCCGGCAAGAAACGCCATCAAGGCAGATTTATGGGTCACTCTGCGGATCATGAACCATCCCTATCTGCCGTCAGCCGCCAGGTCAAACCGGCGAAACGTTAACAGGGTTGGTCGCCATCCCGCTTATGTCTATGATTTTAGGTAACGAATCATAAGGGATCGCATCTGGAAGTTCCATGCAAGGGGGCATGCTTGGAATTATTGCGAAATATTGCGGCTTTTTTGCCGGTGCTACAGCATGAATTTCTGCTGTTTGCACTTGCGGGTCTGCTGATCGGCGGCCTCGATGACTTCCTGTTCGATGTGATTTTCATGATGAGGGCGGCCTGGCGCAGGCTGTTCATCTATTCGCGCCACGCGCGCATGACCGGAGCGAGCCTGCCTCCGTCCCGAAACCCCGGCAGCATTGCGGTTTTCGTGCCTGCCTGGCAGGAGGCGAACGTAATCGGCGCCATGCTGCAAACATGCCTCACGCGCTGGGCGGGCGCGGATTTCCGGGTTTTCGTCGGCACCTATCCCAACGATCCCGACACAATCCGGGCCGTGGCGGCGGTAGCAGAATGCGACGCGCGCGTGGAACTGGTGATCCTGCCCCATGACGGCGGCACCACCAAAGCCGATTGCCTCAATCATATATGGGCGGCGATGCTGCGGGCGGAGGGCGCGGCTGGCCGCCGCTTCAAGGCTGTCGTCCTGCATGACGCCGAGGATGTCGTCCACGCCGACGAGATCAGGCTGTTCGACCGGATGATCGACCGCTTCGACATGGTGCAGCTGCCGGTGATGCCGCTGATTGCGCCGCACTCGCGCTGGATTGCGGGCCATTATGCCGATGAATTTGCCGAGGCGCATGGCAAGCACCTTGTCATGCGCGAGGCGATCGGCGCAGCGGTGCCCTCCGCGGGCGTGGGCTGCGCCTTCGGGCGCGACATGATCGGCGCAATCGCGCAGGAGCGGGCGGGCGCACCGTTCGACGCCGCCTCGCTCACCGAGGATTATGAAATCGGCCTGCGCATCGCCGAGCGCAAGGGCCGCACGGTCTTCATATCGATGCGCGATGCCGAAGGCGCGCTCATCTGCACACAGGAACATTTCCCCGACACGCTGGAGGCGGCGGTCAGGCAGAAGGCGCGCTGGCTCATCGGCATATCGCTGGCCGGTTGGGACCGGCTGGGCTGGCGCGGTTCCTGGCGCGAGCGCTGGATGCGGCTGCATGATCGCCGCACCAGCCTCTCGGCGCTGGTGTTGTTCGCCGCCTATTGCGCGACCATCGGCTATGGCGTCACGCTGATGCTGAAGCAGTTGGGGCTGGCATCCGCGCCCCCGCAGCCGCAATGGCTTGATGTAGCGCTCACGGTCACCGCATTTCTGATGCTATGGCGGCTCGCGTTTCGCGCTTACTGGACCACCAAAGCCTATGGCTGGCGCGAGGGTGTGCGGTCGGTTCCGCGCGTGATCGTCTGCAACATCGTGGCGATGATCGCCGCACGACGGGCGGTGATGGACTATATCCGGCAATTACGAACCGGCAGCGTGGTGTGGGAAAAGACGCATCATCGCTTCCCCGCAGACACGGATTTGCATGGCCGCAGCCCAGCCTGACCGCAGCGGACGCGCACAAGCCAGAGGCCAGCCGTTGCGCTTTCTGGCCGTGGTGCTCTGCCTGTGGGTGGGCATGCGGCTGGTCGCGTCCACATCGTTGCTGTCCAGCGGTTATGCTGCGGGAGAGCCGAGCGCCGATCGGGAACAGTATCGGATACGCGGGCAGGCGGCCAATCAACCGAAGGCGATTTTCCACATCGGCGAAACAAGCGCGAAGCCTGTCTGGACCGCACGGATTGATCGCGCACCGGTATCTCGTCCGCAGCGCCTATGGAACCGGACGATCGACCGGGCTCCCGTTGTGCACCTAGCAGAGAATGCAACCGCGCCGCGCCCAGAGAATCTTCCCGTCACGAATGTGCTCGACCGTCCGTCAGCCCATCCGCAAGGCGCTTCGGTAGTGCCGAGCCCCGTCCCTATGCAGAGTGCGGACTATATAAAACGCACCCGGCGCTGGAGCAGCAGTGCATGGGTCTTCTGGCGCGAAAGGGGAGGAGGTGCGGCGTTGACCAGCGCGGGTCAGCTTGGCGGATCGCAGGCGGGCGTGCGCCTCGACAGACGCGTTGCGGGTCTGGACAAAGGCAGAATGCCTATATTGCTCTATGGCCGCCTGACCGCCGCGGTGAAGGTTCCTCATCAGGGCGAAGCGGCGCTCGGGCTTGCGTTGAGGCCGCTTTCGGGCCGCATGCCGCTGACCATCGGGGTGGAACGGCGGATTGCGCTCGATGCCAGCGGACGCAATGCGATGGCGCTGGTCGCCGCCGGAGGGCTCAATCCCACGCGCGTGATCGGCCCGGTCATCGCCGAGGGATATGCGCAGGCGGGCATGGTCGGCTTTGCGCGCCGGGATCTGTTCGCCGACGGGCGCATGTCATTTGCCGTGCCTCTGGATAAGGCCGCGCGGACGATGGCGGGCGCCGCCTTCTCGGGTGGCGCTCAACCCGGCGTTTCCAGGCTGGATATCGGGCCGATGCTGGAGACGCGCCTGCCGCTCGGGCCGATCCAGCCTCGTCTAGTGGTGGAATGGCGTCAAAAGGTCGCGGGGAATGCGCGGCCCGGCTCCGGCCTTGCGGTCACATTCGCCAGCGATTTCTGATTTCCCGCTTCCAAACGGGTTTCACGCGCACCGAATTGCGGTAAAGGAATGGCCCTATGGATCTCTACCTCCCCATTGCCAATCTTCCGGTCAATATGCTGGTGATTATCGGTCTGGGCGGCGTGGTGGGCCTGCTTTCCGGCATGTTTGGCGTAGGCGGCGGTTTCCTGACGACGCCGCTGCTGATCTTTTACGGCATTCCGCCCACGGTGGCGGCTGCCTCGGCAACCACGCAGGTGACGGGCGCGAGCGTTTCGGGCGTGTTCACGCACCTGTCGCGCGGCACGGTTGACCTGCGCATGGGCGCGGTTCTGGTAGTCGGCGGCGTCATAGGCGCGATATTGGGCGCCGGATTGCTCAATCTGCTTCAGGCGATCGGCCAGACCGATACGGTGATCGCGCTGCTCTATGTGTTACTGCTCGGCTCGATCGGCGGGCTGATGGCATGGGAATCCGTGCAGGCGCTGGTGCAGCGCAAGCGCGGCGTGGCGGCTCCGGCGAGCAAGCGGCGGCATCACCCGCTGGTCGCCGCGCTGCCGATGCGCTGGCGTTTCTACAAGTCCGGCCTCTACATCTCGCCGCTCGCGCCGCTGCTGCTGGGCTTTGTTACGGGAATATTGACGATGCTGCTCGGCGTTGGCGGCGGCTTCATCATGGTGCCCGCGATGATCTATCTGCTGGGCATGCAGACGCAGGTGGTGGTGGGCACCTCGCTGTTGCAGATATTGTTCGTGACGATGGCGTCGACCTTGGTCCACAGCCTGACGACCAAGGCGGTCGATCTGGTGCTCGCCATACTGCTGCTGATCGGCAGTGTGACGGGCGCGCAGCTCGGCACCCGCATCTCGCGCAAGATGCGCCCCGAATATCTGCGCATCATTCTGGCGTTCATCGTGCTGGTGGTGGCGATCCGCATGGCGCTGGGGCTGGGCTGGCGCCCCGATGAAATCTACACGATCGAGGCGGGCTGATGGGCAAGCGCGCGCACCTCTCATCCCTGGTGATGCTGCCGCTGCTGGCCTTTGCGCTGAGCGGCGCGAGCGCGCCCGTGCTGGTCCCCGATGTGTCGCAGCGGCAGGTCGACATCCAGTACAGCTTCAAGGGCGCCGAACTGTTGCTCTTCGGCGCGATCATCTATCCCGGTGGCCGAACGCCGGACAAGAAGACCGATGTCGTCGTCGTGCTGAAAGGCCCGGAGCAACAGATACGGATGCGCGAGAAGCGGCAGATCGCCGGAATCTGGATGAATGTGGACAGCCTGCAGTTCCAGTCCGCGCCCAGCTTCTATGCGATCGCCAGCTCCCGCCCGATCAAGGAAATAGCGGACGAACGCACCGCCGCGATCTATGAGCTGGGGATCAACAATATCCAGCTCTCGCCCACAGCCTTTACGGATACGACCGAGATTGGCCGGTTCGAGAATGGCCTCGTCGATCTGCAAAAGCGCAAGGGGCTGTTCGTGCAGGCGCAAGGGACGGTCGAAATCACGGATGGCGTGCTCTATCGCGCGCATTTGCCCTTGTCCGCACGGGCGGTGGTGGGGGATTACACGGCGGAAACCTTCCTGATCCAGGATGGCCGGGTGGTCGCCGCCGCCGTGCGGGATATCGAAGTGCGTAAATCCGGGCTGGAGCGCTTCGTCGCCAACGCGGCGGAAGACTGGTCGCTGCTCTATGGCCTCGCGGCGGTGATGGTTGCGGTGTTGATGGGGATTTTGGCGGGGTGGGTCGGACGCCGATTATAAGCATTCTTCTCGGCAAATATTTTCGGTTATCTAAAACTCTTCTTTACCTTGTTCTTATATTTCAGTGCTGCCGCATTTTCTGCGACTGTGGAGCAGCAGGGTATATTTATGAATGATATGACGGGTACTTTTTCGCTGGGGTCGCAGTTGCAGTCTGCGAAGCTCGAGGAGGCGGAACAGCTGAACATACTGCCGCTGGGTGAGATCGGCTTCGTATTCCAGATTTCCGGCAGCAGCTCGCAGGTGCTGATCGACCTCAAGAGCATCGAAGCGCTGGCCCGGCATCCCGATCCCTGCATCGCGATGACCGGCCAGGTCGGCAGCCACCCTCGCGCGGACGTCGGGAAATCCGCAGTTCTGCA
>CAZLTO010000017.1:0-12098 GCA_964562475.1 uncultured Sphingobium sp.
GGGTCGGCGCGGCGTTCATCGGCATTGCGCAAGCTGCGGGTCTGGCGCCCAAGTTTCAGGTGGGTGAGCCGTGGTGGTGGGTGATGAACGATGGGCGCATCTGCCTTTATGACGCGGCGGCGGTGGCGGCATTCGGCGGCAGCGCGGTGTCGATCCCGGACATCCGCGCCTCATTGACCAGCGCGCAGACGGCGCTGCTCGATCAGGCGGGGGCGCTGCTTGCCGCTTCGACGACGGCTCTGTTGGCGGCGGTGAAGGCGGTCGCGCCTGATTGTGTGACGCATCTGCTGACCTATTTGCCTACGGTGCTCGATCCATCGGCCCCCGAAGCGAAGCGCGCCAATATGCCGACCGGCTGGGCCAGCCCGGCGTTCGATGTGCTGCAGCTTGAGGATTATGACTGGGTGACGGGCGGGCATCGCGCCTTGAGCAAGGCGGGCGCGGCGGCGGCGGAAGCGCGTCTCGGCTATGCGCCATCCGCGCAGCATTATCTTGCGGGCTTCGTGCTCGCTCCCGCCGACGCCGATACGCAATGGCCGCTCATAGAGGCGGCTGCATTGGCCGGAGAGGCGCGCGGCGTGGCGCGGACCTTTATCTGGGCGCTCCCCCAGGTGGCGCGCGACGGCTTCAGCTTTTTTCGCTTGGGAACAGGAGACGATATGCAGGCGTTCGACGATGAGCTGTTTCCGCTCTCCATCGGTGGGCAAGCGAGCGTGACCCCCGCCTTCTCGACCCAGACGGTCGAGAGCATCTCCGGCCATGAGCGGCGCACGTCCGACTGGGCCGATGCGCGGTTGCGTTTTGACGCCGGGCCGGGGGTGCGCTCCGAGGCCGATCTGGTGACGCTGGTCGAGTTCTTCCGGGCGAGGAGGGGCGCGGCGCGGGGGTTCCGCTTCACCGATCCGTTCGACAATCAGAGTGCGCCGCTGGGACAGTCGGTGAGCGCCATCGACCAGAGACTGGGGACAGGCGACGGCGCGACCAGCGAATTCCGCCTCGCCAAATATTATGGCAGCGGGGCGGACGCGCAGCAGCGCTTTATCACCCGCCCGGTGGCGGGGACGATCCGCGTCGCGGCGGATGGTGTCGAGCTGATGAGCGGCTGGCTGCATCTCGGCGGTGGGGTGATTGCGTTTGCGACCGCGCCCGTGAGCGGCGCTATCCTTACCGCAGGCTTCGAGTTCGATGTGCCGGTGCGATTTGCCGAGGATAGTCTGGAGGTCAACCGCGCGACTTTTGCGGCCGGAGACATGCCCTCGGTGCCGCTGGTGGAGATCCGCGAATGAGCCTCGCGGATACAATATTGGCGCAGGATCTGGCTGCTCTGGCGTTCTGCTGGCGGCTCGAGCGGCGCGACGGCGTGACGATCGGTTTGACCAGCCATGACCGCGATCTCTCCGTCGGCGGCGTAGTCTACAAGGCTGCGCCGGGGCTGGTGCCATCGTCGGTCACGCGCGGGATCGGGCTGGAACCGGAGAGCATGGACCTGAAAGGCGCGCTCACCAGCGACGCGATCTCGGAAACCGATCTTGCGGCAGGGAAATGGGACGGGGCGGCGTTGTCGCTCACCGTGACCGAATGGACCGCGCCGGGTGTGCTGTGGCTGGAGCTGGTGCGCGGCGAACTGGGCGCGGTCGAGCAACAGGGCGAGGCCTTTTCGGTCGAGCTTTCGGGGCCGGCGGCGGCGCTCTCTCGCCCGGTCGCGCCGGAGACATCGCCGGGGTGCCGCGCGCGGCTGGGCGACAGGGCGTGTCGGGTCGATCTCGCGCTGCATCGGCGGGTGGTGAGCGTTGCGAGCGTGACGAGCGAGGTGGCGAGCGTCACCGGCGGCGGCTTGACGAGCGGGGCGTATGTGTTCGGGCAGCTCCGCTGGCTGGAGGGCGCGAATTGTGGGCTTTCGCAGGCGGTCGTCGCCAATGATGCAACGACCGTGACGCTGGCAGAACCGCCCGCCTTTGCGGTGGCGGCGGGGACGCGCGCACTGCTCACCGAAGGGTGCGACAAGCAGATGGCGACCTGCTCGGCGCGCTTTGCCAATGCGGTCAATTTTCGCGGCGAGCCGTATCTGCCGGGGATGGACTTATTGACGCGCTACCCTGGAGCGAACTGATGAAGCGAAGTGAGAGGATCGTCGCGGCGGCGCGGGGGCTGATCGGCGCGCCGTTCCGGCTGCATGGGCGGAGTGGCGCGCATGGCCTCGACTGCATCGGTCTGGCCGCGCTGGCGCTGAGCCAAGCGGGGCATAAGGGGCTTGGGCAGGGAATAGTGCCGGTCGCCTATAGCGTGCGCGGCGGAACATTGGAGCGGTTTGTGGAGGCGATGCGGGCGGCGGGGCTGCGGCGGGTGCGGAAGGCGCGTCCGGGCGATCTCGCGCTGGCGCAGGCGGGTATCGCGCAATTTCACCTGATGATCTTCAGCGGAGCGGGCCATGTCCATGCCGACGCGGGGCTGGGCCGGGTGGTCGAGATGCCGGGGCCGTCGCCCTGGCCGCTGATCGCGCATTTTCGATGGGGCAGATAATCTATGGCGACATTGGTTTTGACGGTCGTCGGCACGGTGCTCGGCGGGCCGATCGGCGCGGCGATTGGCGCCAGCATCGGCCAGGTGGTTGATCATGCGGTGCTGTTCAAGCCCAAGGGGCGGGAAGGGCCGCGGCTCGCCGACCTGCGCATCCAGACGTCGCGCTATGGCGACCAGATACCCCAGCTGTTCGGCGCGATGCGGGTGGCGGGCACGGTGATCTGGGCGACTGACCTGATCGAGCATCGCTCGACCAGCGGCGGCGGCAAGGGCAAGCCCAAGACGACGACCTACAGCTATTCGACCAGCTTTGCGGTGGCGCTCTCGGCGCGGCGGATCGGCGGCATCGGGCGCATCTGGGCCGACGGCAATCTGCTGAGGGGCAGCGCGGGGGATTTCAAGACGCCGATCAGCGCCTTTCGTGTGTATAGCGGCAGTGAGGATCAGGCGGCGGATAGCCAGATCGCCGCGCATCGGGGCGCGAGCGCGACGCCTGCGCATCGCGGCATCGCCTATGCGGTGTTTCAGGATCTGCTGCTCACCGATTTCGGCAATCGCATCCCGTCGCTGACCTTTGAGATATTCGCGGATGGGGCGGCGGTGCCTGTGGCGGACCTTGCTTCGGAACTGAGCGGCGGGCTGATTGCGCCTGACGCTGGGGAGGGCCTGCCCTCGGTGCGCGGCTATGCGGCGAGCGGTCGCTCGGTCGCGGATGCGCTCGCCCCGCTGGTCGAGGGCTATGCGCTGGCGCTGCGCGATGGGGTGTCTGGCATGAGCCTGCTTCCCTCTGGCGCGGTCGAGGCCAGCATCGACGCGGAGATGCTCGGCGCGCGGTTCAATGCGCGGGAGGAGCGTGGGCTTAAGGCGACCCGCGCCCGCGCCGAGGAGGTGCCGGTGCGGATGTCGGTGCGCCATTATGACCCGGCGCGCGATTATCAGGCGGGATTGCAGACGGCGGAGCGCGGCGGGGCCGGGCGTGCTGAGGGCAACCTCGATCTGCCCGCCGCGCTCTCGGCAGGAGAGGCGCGTTCTGTGGCGGAAGCGCAGTTGCAGAGGCTGTGGACCGGCAGACGCGCGCTCGATCTGCGCTGCGACTGGCGGGCGCTGACGCTGGAGCCGGGCGCGGTCGTGACGGTCGAGGGGCAAAGCGGGCGCTGGCGGATCGAACGCAGCGAATGGGAGGCGATGGGTGTGCGCCTGTCGCTGCGGCAGGTGGGCGGGTCAGGGGTGATCGCGCCGCCCGCCGACGCGGGGAGCGGCATTTCGCAGGCGGATGTGCTGCACGGGGCCACGTCGCTGCTGCTGGCCGATCTGCCGATGCCTGGAGACGCGCTGTTGACCGCGCCGCTGGTGGTGGCTGCTGCGGCGGGCGCGCAGCCGGGCTGGCGTAGCGCGGAGCTGTTCGTCGAAGATGCGGTGACGGCGGGGTTGACCTCGATCGGCGGCACCGCGCCCCCGGCGATACTGGGGACGGTGCTGAGCGGCCTGTCGGCGGCGGCGTCTCCGGCCCTGTTCGATAGGATTTCGGCGCTGGACGTCCAGTTGCTTAACGGTGTGATGACGCTGGCGAGCGCCGACGATGCCTCGCTGTTGCGCGGGGCCAATCTGGCGCTGGTCGGCGATGAGGTGATCCAGTTCGGCGTAGCAACCCAGACCGGGCCGGATACATGGCGCTTGACCCGGCTGCTGCGCGGGCGGCGCGGCACCGAATGGGCGATGACCGGGCATGGGAGCGGGGAGCCGTTTCTGCTGCTCGACCAGACCAGCCTGCTCGTTATTCCGGCGAGCTATGCCGTGATGGAATCGACGCTGCTGCTGGACGCGATCGGCATTGGCGATACGACTCCCGCGACCGCGAACGCGCTCATCGCGGGGCAGGCGGTGTTGCCGCTCGCCCCTGTGCATGCGCAGGCGTTGCTGAGCGGCGGCGACTGGCAATTCCGCTGGGTCCGCCGCAGCCGCATCGGCTGGCAATGGCTCGATGGCGTCGACGCGCCGCTCGGTGAGGCGCAGGAGAGCTATCGCATCGATTTGCGGCACGGCGGCACGCTGTTTCGCAGCGTGATCGTCAGCGCGCCGATATGGACCTATGACGCCGCCAGCATCGCCGCCGATAACGGCGCGGGAATCACCGGCGCGGTGACTGCCGAGATCCGCCAGATCGGGGATTTCGGCGCGAGCCGCCCCGCCACCCTGAATTTCTCGATCTAGTGTTTGATCCGAAACAGGCAGCTTTGCTGCGTTTCGGATGTTCGGTGCCAGCCCTCTCCCCCACCCAACCGCCCGATAAGGTACACAATATGGGCGGTTGGGTGGGGGAGAGGGCTGGTGCGGCTCTTAAAACATCAACTTCCGGAGTTTCCCCATGAGCATCACCAACAGCGACCGCTTCGCCCTGCCGCTCTTGCAGGCCGGGCAGGCGCAGAAGGAACTGACCCACAACGAGGCGCTGGCGCTTATCGACATGCTGCTCCACGCGCAGGTGGAGAGCATGACGGTGGCGACCCCGCCCGGCGGGGCGAGCGTGGGGCAATGCTGGGTGGTGGCGAGTGGCGGCAGTGGAGCGTGGGCGGGGCAGGACGGCAATCTCGCCTGCCTCACGACCGGCGGCTGGCGTTTTGTTACGCCGCGCACCGGCACCCAGTTGCTGAACGTCAGCGACGGCAATATTTATGTTCATGATGGCACCGGCTGGCAAGCGGCGCAGGTCCGCACCGACGGAGTGTATATCGGCGGCGACCGGATCATCGCCACGCGCCAGTCGGCCATAGCCGATCCCACCGGCGGCAGTACGACCGACACGCAGGCGCGGACCGCGATTTCCGCTATCCTCGCCGCGCTCCGAAATCATGGGTTGATTGCCTGAGGCCCGCAATCAAGCACATCATGTTCTTTGCTTCACACTATAATTATTAACAAAAGTTCATGCTCTTTTCGGACAAAGTCTTGTGTTTTGCTTATAAAGCGGTCTTGCCATGCAACTTTCCACGGAGTAGGGAGTTTACGCAGTCCTTGCGACTAATTTGGAAAGGGGAAAAGACATGCGGAAGCTAGCTTTAGCGGCAGCTCTTGCAACCACGGCGTTGGCGTCTCCGGCGCTCGCGCGTGATGATGCCTGGTATATCGGTGCGCACGGCGGAGCGATGAAGGTTGAGGATATCGATCTCACGCCTGCTGACGGCCTGTCAAAAGCGACAGCCAACTACAACACCGGATTCGATGTCGATGGTGTGATCGGTTACGACTTCGGCATGTTCCGTCTGGAAACCGAAGTCGGCTTCCGTCGCGCATGGACCGACAGCGTGCTCTACGTACCGGATTCCTACAGCAGCACCCGCGGCAATGTCCGCTCGTTGAGCTTCATGCTCAATGGCTTGCTGGATTTCGGCCCGGATGACGGCCTTCAGGGCTTCGTCGGCGGCGGTGCTGGCGTTGCGCGCACGAATCTTTACACGCTGACCACCGATGATTCGGATACAGGCTTTGCCTGGCAGGCGCTGGCCGGTGTTCGTATGCCGCTCAGCGATCGTCTGGATGCGGAACTGAAGTATCGCTTCTTCAACCACCGCAACCTCGACCTCGTCACCAGCACGCAGCCGAATGCGAACTGGTCGCCGGTTGGCACGGTAGTCGATGCCGACGTCCGTACCCACAGCCTGCTCGTCGGCCTGGTGTACAACTTCGGCGAGAAGGCACCTCCGCCGCCTCCGCCGCCTCCGCCGCCACCCCCGCCGCCTCCGCCGCCTCCGCCGCCTCCACCGCCGGTGGTCGAGTGCCAGACGGGTCCGTACATCGTGTTCTTTGAATTCGACAAGTCGGACATCACGCCTGACGCAGCGACCATCCTGGACAGCGCGGTTTCGGCATACGCCAACTGCAACAACGCCCAGGTCATGCTGGCTGGCCACGCCGACAAGGCCGGCAGGCCCGCATACAACGTTGCACTGTCTCAGCGCCGCGCCGATGCGGTCAAGGCATACATCGTCTCCAAGGGCGTTGCCGATGGCGCAATCTCGAGCAAGGCTTTCGGTGAAAGCATGCCGAAGGTCGAGACCGCAGACGGTGTCCGCGAACTGCAGAACCGCCGCGTGGAAATCACCTACGGTCCGGGTTCGGGCATGTAATCACCCGCAAGGGTTGTTCAATGAGGGGCTGGCCTGCAAGGGCTGGCCCCTTTTCGTTTCCGAGCAGGCGTTCAGGCTGCGGCAAGAATAAGCGCACTAGCGTTGCGGGCTGAGCACCTATCCGCTTCGTAAAGGACGCAGAGATGATTTTCCGCTTTCCCCGCACACTGGCTGCACGCCGCGCCACGCTCGCTGCGATGGGCCTTCTCGCCGCTGCGGGATGTATTCCCGCCGCGCACGCAATCACCATTTTTACACCCGCGCCAACAACCGCCCATGCCGCGCTGGCCGATGCGCAGGGCGCAGGCAAGGGCAGCGTCGAGATCGTCGAGAAAGACGGGCTGCAAGTGACCGTGAACGCAAGCGGCCTCACCCCAGGCGTGCACGGCGTCCATATCCATACTGTCGGCACATGCACCGCACCCGATTTCGCCAGCGCGGGCGGCCACTGGAACCCGACCGCGAAACATCACGGCATGGAAAACCCGGATGGCGCGCACATGGGCGACCTTCCCAATATTGAGATCGGCGCCGATGGCACCGGGACGCTGACCTTTACCATGCGGGGCGCGAGCCTCTCGGGTGGCGACATTCCGCTCATTGATGCGGACGGCGCGGCGATCGTCGTGCATGCCGGGCCGGACGACATGAAGACCGATCCCTCCGGCAATTCTGGCGGGCGCGTGGCGTGCGGCGTCATCATGGCGCATTGATACGTGCGTATGGGCATTGTCCGGTTTTTCTTGAATCTTTAACCCGAACACCCGATATTGGGCGCTGTTGGCACTATCGCCAATGACAAGGAGTGTATTCACAATGGCTAACTGGTCTGACCCCCGGACAGGTGGGATGAGCTTCGGCGCTGGCGCCGCGGTATCCCAGGCGTCCTACGACGCGGGGCTACGGTCCTACATGCTGTCGGTTTATAACTATATGGCGAGCGGCGTGCTGCTGACGGGCATCGTCGCGATGCTGTTTGCGGGAAGCGGCGCTGTATCGGTGCTCTTCAACGAGGCGGGCCGCCCCTCGCTGCTCGGCTGGGTGGTGATGTTCGCGCCGCTCGGGTTCGTGATGGTGCTGAGCTTCGGCATCAACCGCCTCTCCACCGTGGCCGCGCAGGGCATCTACTGGGCCTATGCGGCGGTGATGGGCCTCTCGCTCTCGACGATCTTTCTGGTCTATACCGGAACCTCGATCGCGCAGACCTTCTTCGCAACGGCGGCGGCGTTCGCGGGGCTTAGCCTCGTCGGCTACACCACTAAGAAGGATCTGTCGGCTTTCGGCACCTTCCTCATCATGGGCCTTATCGGCCTGATCGTGGCCTCGCTCATCAACATCTTCCTCAAGTCCAGCGTGATGAACCTCGCGATCAGCGCCATCGGCGTGCTGATCTTCGCGGGTCTGACCGCCTATGACACGCAGAAGATCAAGGAAACCTATTCCTATGTCGCAGGCACGGAGATGGTCGGCAAGTCGGTGGTGATGGGCGCGCTGAGCCTCTATCTCGACTTCATCAACCTGTTCATGATGCTGCTGCGCTTCATGGGCAGCAACCGCAACTGATCCGCTTTCCGGTGAAGAATGCTATAAGGCCCGGTCGGTTATCCGACCGGGCTTTTTTGTAGCTTGCGGTGGCCTTCGGGCAGCCTTGTTCGCCTGTGCTTCATTTTGTCGCGATCCTTTGGTAGCCTCTCGGGGTGAGTCTCTGGGAACGCATCCGCCGCAAGGCCCGGTATAGCACCGAAAGCTGTCGCATTTATGCGATCGGCGACGTGCACGGCTGCTTCCCGCTGCTCGTCAAGCTGCTGCAACTGATCGAGATCGACCAGCGCGAGCGCCCGCCGCTCGAAACCCATGTGGTGCTGCTCGGCGACTATGTCGACCGCGGCCCGCAATCCCGCGATGTCTGCGAGCTGCTCTATGCGATGCGGGATTCCTCCTTCTTTCACTGCCTGATGGGCAATCATGAAGAGACGATGCTCAAGGTGCTGGACGGCAACCGGATGGCGCTGCGCTTCTGGCTCAAATATGGCGGGGAAGAAACGCTGCTGAGCTGGGGCATAGAGCGCGATCTCATCGACCGGGCGTATTTGAGCGAGAGCGGGCAGCGGCAACTCATCATGGCTTTTCGCGAGAAGGTCTCTCCCGCGATGATCGACTGGATGCGCAATCTGCGCTCGCACCACAGGCATGGCGACTATCTGTTCGCCCATGCCGGTGTCCGCCCCCGGCTCAGGCTGGAGGAGCAGAGCGAGGACGATATGCGCTGGATCCGCGAGCCGTTCCTCTCCAGCACCGCGCGGCATCCGTGGCGCGTCGTGCATGGCCATAGCCAGACCGACGGCGCGGAGATCCTCCACAATCGTATCGGGGTCGATACCGGCGCCTATCGCACCGGGATATTGACCGCGATCGGCATCGAGGATGACGAGGCCTGGCCGATCGCGGCCGAATCATCTTAGAGCGTGCTGCATAAAATCTGACGCAGGACGCGCGCTTTATATCTTTGTTATCGCATCGCTTATTTCCAAAAACCCGAGCCGGAGTCACGCGCCTCCGGCTCGCCCACGTTTTGGCGCGATGCTCTAATCCCGCGATTTGGCGGGTGTCCAGGTCTGATAGGTCCGCCCGCGCAGCGCATCGACCACGCCAAGGAATGCGGCCCAGATCGACGCCGCGATCTCCATTGCCATCGCGCAGGGTCTGATGCGCGCCGCCGCGCCCAGCGCCACCAGCGCCGCCGCGCCCCATAGCACTCCAAGCAGCAGCACCCGGCCATCGAGCCACAAGGCGAGGCTCAGCGTTGCCCCGGACAGGAGCGCCAGCGGCGCGCCGAACCAGCGCAGCAACTTGTGTGAGACAAACTTGTACCGGTCTGTCGCCGAGAAATGGCGGCGCATCTGCGGCTGAAGATAGCGCCAGGAGGCGAAGGATCGGCATGCGATGCGGCGCTTCCTGCGGAACTCATCGCGCGGATCGGTGGTGGTGCGCTCATAGGCGATGACGTCCGCCGCGCTGATCAGGCGTTTGCCGTGAAACAGCACGCTCATCGAGACGATCATATCGTCGAGCAGATGCGGCGGCACTTCGGGATAGAGCGCGCGCCGCGTGGCGAAGATCGCGCCGTCCGCGCCCATCATCGAGCCGCAGCGCGATTCGAGCGCCTTGATCTTTTCCTCCAGCCGCCAATACAGCCCGCCGATGCTCGCGGTGGTTCCGTCCGCCCCGTTGATATAATGCAGCCTGCCGGAGACGCCGCCGACTGCCGGGTCGCGGAAATAGGCGAGCAGGGGCGTGACCGATTCCGGGTCGAGCAGCACATTGGCGTCGGTGAAGATGCAGATTTCGCCCTGCGCCTCCGCCACCATCGCGCGCATGCCCATCGCCTTGCCGGCGCGCGCGCGCGCGGGGATTACGCGCAGCAGATCCGGCCTGCTCTCCAGCAGCCTCAGCGTGCCGTCCGTGCTCATGTCCGAATAGGCGAGTATCTCCAGATCGGGATGGAGCGCCTTGATGATCTCCAGATTGGCCAATTTGGCGGGCAGCGCGCGCTCCTCGTTGAAAGCCGAGAACAGCAGGGTTGCGCTGGGAAGCTTCGAGCCTGTCAGGAGGGCGGCGCGCTTGGCAATAAGCCGCCGAGGCATTAGTCTCAAGCTCAGCAAATAGCTGGAATAGGGATGGAGGAAGAGTGCCCCCGCGAGGACCGCAAGGGTATAGAGGCCGACAACCATGTTGCTTCGCTAGCGTGCTTTGAAAGGGAAGTCGCGCATTTTTGCAGCGAACGCCCGAGAATGCGCCTTTCGGTTGACGGGCTTGAGTGGAGCGGCTATGGGCCAGCCTTCGCGATTCAGGGAGCCTTTGGGCCTTCTCCGCACATTGGATATTCAGACAGGTTTTTTGAGGAACTTATGGCCAATACGCCGCAGGCAAAAAAGCGCATCCGCCGTAATGCACGCCGTGCAGAGATCAACGGCAACCGTATCAGCCGCATCCGCACGCTGGTAAAGAAGGTCGAGAGCGCCGTGGCTGCTGGCGACAAGGATACAGCGGTTTCCGCGCTGGCGAGCGTGCAGCCGGAGCTGGCGCGTGGCGTGGCCCGTGGCGTGCTGCACAAGAATACGGCCTCGCGCAAGTTCAGCCGCCTGACGAAAGCGGTCGTCGCGCTCGCCTGAGCCGAATCACTGCACCGTGAAGACGATTTCGACCCGCCGGGCGCGCCCGGCGGGTCTTCTTATGCGCTCGCGCGTCAGGCGCACCCGGCTCACCGCAATTATGATTATCCGGGCTACATAAATAAGACGGAATCGGGGGTCGGTCGGGAAGCGAGGACTTGTGCTGATTCGCTGTGAGTGCGAAATGAAAGTTTCAAAAAAACCTATATAAATCAGTGCAATAAAATTATTTTTTGCAATTCCACGCTATTGCGCCTGTCAAATGGTTTATTTCATTTTTTTGACGGCTCACCCTCTTGATCCAATCGTTAACGTTTGCCTAATCATCGCTTCACCCGCGAAGCTGTTTCCAGATTCGCGGTCATCATGATCCGCTGACAGCAGGCCGCATTCGACCGTGAGTGTGGAAGGGGAGGCTGTTTGCGTCATGCAAATGGGAGTGCCGGGGCGGCGCTCCCCAAGAGAGGAAAGGCGGTCGTGTGTTTTCTGGGGGTGACAACATCGCTGTTTTGAGGCAGGCATCCGCCATATCGGCGGCGGCGGGAGCAGAGTGCCCGGCGGGCGTGGTAGCGGGCTGGGAGAGCATCAAGGCGGGTCTGCGCGGCGCGGTGGGCGCGCGGATGTTCGACCAGTGGCTCAAGCCCCTGAAGCTGGGCGGCTTTTGCGAGCTGACCGGGACGGTGGAGCTGCTCGCCGGTTCCGATTTTTCCGCCAATTTCATCACCAGCCAGTTCGGTGATCGTATCCGCCTCGCGTTCCGGTCCGCGCAGATCGGGGTTGATGACGTGCGGATCGTCCGCGCGGCGCCGGGCGCCGGGCAGGTGGTCGCGCTGCCCGCGGCGGAGCAGGGGCTCGCCGCAAACGAGGCGGCTGCTGTTCCATCACCGGCCCGGTCCGCGACGCAGGACGGGCTCCATCTGCGCCACAGCTTTGCTGAATTCATTGTCGGCGAGAGCAACCGGCTGGCGTGCACGGCGGCGCAGGCGATGGCCGCCCAGAGCGCGCCTCTGTTCAATCCGCTCTATATCCACGGCGGCACCGGCCAGGGCAAAACCCATCTGCTGCATGCGATCGCCAGCGAGTATCGCGCGCATTTTCCCGGCCATGTGATTATCTATATGTCGGCCGAGAAGTTCATGATGGAGTTCGTTACCGCGATGCGCGCGAACGACAGCATGGCGTTCAAGGCGCGGCTGCGCGCGGCGAAGCTGCTGCTGATCGACGACATCCAGTTCATCGCCGGCAAGGGCTCGACGCAGGAGGAGTTTCTGCACACGATCAA
>CAZLTO010000018.1:0-11772 GCA_964562475.1 uncultured Sphingobium sp.
TCAAATCCAGATCAGCATCCATGGCGCGGGATGGTACGAGTCCGAGATAAACACATGGATCGCCGATCCCGTGCGGTACGGACGGCATGTTTCCCAGCAGGCCAGTTCATGAGCGCCGCGCCCGCCCCCTCACCGATCTGCGTGCGCGTCAATGACGCAGCACATATGATCGGCGTAGGCCGCACCAAGCTTTATGAGCTGATCGCGGCAGGAGAAATCGAAACAATAAAGCTCGGCAAATCTACGCTCGTGACAACTGCTAGCCTTCACGCGCTTATCATGCGGCGGCGCGGAGCGGGTTGAGAGTCAATGCGGATGCAGTTTCGCCCTTTGTCGTCTGCTTACCCCCTTCATCCAAATACTCCGCCCAGAGTGTCATAAGATCACGCCGCTTCTCGAAAAAGTCGGTGCGTCGGTAGGCGGCCTCAACCCTGTTTGGCAATTTGTGGGCCAGCGCCTTATCGGCCACCTCTTTTGCGAAACTGGTTTTTTCCGCTGCCCAATCGGTGAAAGCGGAACGGAAACCATGCACGGTAATCCCCTTCATCCCGTCGTCGCGTAGCAGCTTGGTCATTGTCATATCGCTGATCGGTTTCTCGCCATCGGTGGAAAAAACAAGGCCCGTATCGCTACTCCTCTCCTTCCAGCGTTTGCGTAGAAGTGCCACCGCCGATGGCGAAAGCGGCACAATATGGGTATCTCGCGCTTTCATGCGTTCACCCGGTATCGTCCAAACGCCCTTGTCCAGATCGAACTCGGTCCAGACCGCAAAGCGCGTTTCATTGGAGCGCACAGCATTGTATATGGTGAAGCGCAGTGCATCCCGGCCCGTGGTAGGTGCAGCCACCGACAGTTTTGTCATAAGCGCAGGGACATCGGCATAAGGCATGGCTTCCAGATGGCCGCCCTTATCAATTTGACGAGGCAAACCCTTGCGAACAGAACGCAGCGAGGTTTCCTCCGCGCGCCAGCCCTTGATATGGGCGAAGTCGAGCACAGCACCGATGCGTTGTAATATGCGCCGCGCCGTATCGGGTGTTTCCATCCATATTGGAGATAGCACCTCAACCACGCAGGCGCCGTCGACCTGATCCACCGGCTTTGTCCCAATCGCCGGGAACACATGGTTCTCGAAGCTGGAAATCCAGTTGGCATGGCGACGGTTCTTCCAGCCCTCTTTCAGCGCTTCATAACAATCTCGCGCCACCGTTTCAAAGCTCGGTACGACCTTACGCGCCTTACGCCGCTCGACCACTGGATCGATGCCCTCGCGGACCTGACGACGCAAAGCTGCGGCTGCATCGCGGGCTTCGGCAAGCGATATGTCGAGCGCCGATCCCAGGCCATAATCTCGCCGCCTGCCGTCCTTTTGCATCCGCAGGACCCAAGTCCGTGCACCACTATCCTTGACGAGCAGGCAAAGGCCCCTACCATCACCATGACGACCAGGCTTTGCGTTCTTCACCTTCAATGCTGTAAGCGCCATCGGTTCGGTTCCCTGTTTGGGCATTGCGGGCATTCCCTGCTTCCGGGCAGGACATGAACCCACAATCGTTCCCACATTTTGTGCCAAATTCAGGCAAACCGGAGCGACCGACCACGAACAGCTTACAAGACAAATCGCTGATTTTACAGTGTAGTTAGGGACGTCTCGGCATTGCCTAAGACAAAAGTTCTACACTCGTAGGGGTCACCAAAAATCAATCGCTTAGTGATACTTCAGGCACCCCCCAATAGCCGATAGCCGACGCCCGGTTCATTGCGGATCAGCGTCGGCTGAGAGGGATCGCTTTCCAGCTTGCGCCTGATGCCGCGGGCAGCAACGCGCAGATATTCTACATCGCTTTCGTGGCCCGGCCCCCAGACAGACCGGAGGAGCTGGGAGTGGGTCACAACCTTGCCAGGAGTTTTCGCCAATTCCGCCAGAAAGCCATATTCCTTTGGCGTGAGATGCACCTCGGCGCCCGCCTTGCGGACCAGCCGCGAGGCCAAATCGATCTCCACATCATCCCGTATCACAACCGGCATGCCGGTCTCTCCCGCAAGACGGTGGCGCAACGCCGCCCTGATGCGCGCGAGCACCTCCTCGCTGTCAAAGGGCTTGGACACATAATCATCCGCACCGAGATCGAGCGCGGCGACCTTCTGGTCGGTGGCGTCGCGCGCTGACACCACGACCACCTCCGCGCCTGCCGCCTTGACGACCGGGATCAGTTCGAGCCCGTCCCTGTCCGGCAGGCCAAGGTCGAGCAGCACAATCTCCGGCTTATCGATATGCACCGCTGTCAGGGTTTCCCGCGCCGACCCCGCCTCCACGACATGATAGCCAGCGCGGGCGAGGCTGGCGTGAAGCAGACGACGGATTGCCGGCTCGTCGTCGACAATGAGGATCGACACCGGATTGCTCATTGCTCGTTCCACTCCCTGAGCTGGCTGTCGTCAAAGCGGATCGTGAAGCAGGCGCCCTGGCGGTCCTTCCGGTTCGATGCACTGACAGCGAGGCCCATCGCCTCAGCGAAACCCTTGACGATCGCCAGCCCCAGGCCGGTGCCGCCCTTGCGATCAGACCCCTCGATGCGCGTGAAGGTTTCGAATATACGCTCCTCCTCGCCTTCGGGAATGCCCGGGCCTTCGTCCTCTATCGTCAGCGCAATGCCCTGCTCATCCCGCACGGCGGCAATCTTCACGGGAGAGCCCGGTTTTCCATATTTCGAGGCATTCTCGATCAGGTTGATGAGGCAGTGGTGGAAGAGCTGGGGATCGACCAGCACAAAGGGCAAGTCCGCCGCGATCTCCACCTTCGCGGGATGCTCTTCCAGCGCGCCACGCAAGTCTTGCACCACGCTGGCGACCGCTTCGCCGAGGTCTACCGGCTCGATCGAGCGGTGCAGCGCGCCGGCCTCGATCCGCACCATATCGAGGAGATTGCCGACAAATCGGTGGAGCCGCTCCGCCTCGGTCCGCGCGGCCGCGAGCTGTGCCGCCTGTTCAGGCGATTGGGCACGGATCTCCTTGAGCGTGCCCAGGATCGTCGTCAAAGGCGTGCGCAAATCATGGCTTACCGATGATAGCAGCGCATGGCGCAGGCGATCCCGTTCACGCACCTGGCTGAAACTCGACATCTCGATTTCCAGACTGATGCGTTCCAGCGCCAGCCCCGCCTGATCGAGCAGGCTGAGCAGCAGCGGCAGATGATCGGAGCGGATGGGCGCGCCCGCATCCGAGCGGGACAGACCCAGCACGCCCAGCACTTTGCCGCCCGCGCTCACCGGGTGGAACAGCCATTCCGACGCCGTCAGCGTATCGGACCCGCGTCCTGCCGCACGGTCATTGTCGAACGCCCAGCGCGCCGCAGCCTTGTCGAGCGTTTCAAGCCGGTAATCACCGGGCCACGCCGCCTCGACAACCAGCTCCGCATGTCCCGGCATGAGCAGCAGCGCATTGCCATCGAACAGCCGCCCAATCTCTGCGCATAAGAGCTGCGCCAGTTCCTCCCGCGTGCTGATGGCGGTGAGCTGCCGCGCAAATCCGGCAAGTGAACTGTTCTGTCCAGCGCTCGCCTGCGCCAGTAACGCCTGCTCCCGCACGCGCGCCGCGAGCTGGCTGCTCACTATGGCGACCCCTAGCAACACCAGAACCGTGACGAGATTTTGCGGATCCTGAATGGTGAAGGTGTGCAGCGGCGGAATGAAGAAGAAGTTGTAGGCGAGCGAACAGGCAAGGCCAGTCACGATCCCCGTCCGTATGCCGTATCGGGTTGCGGCCAACATCACCGGGATGAGAAACAGCAGGCCGATATTGGTGATACTGCCATGCTCGAAAATCACCTTGCCTACCAGCGTGATGAACGCAGCCACTCCCAACGACACCGCATAGCCGGACCACGAGCCCCATTCGGAGTTTGCGCGCGGGGTAAGCGGGATCAATCTGGGCCTGGCCGATGGTGGCGCCTCTAGCGGAAGGACATGCACGGCAAGCCCCGGCACCTCCCGCACCAGCCGGTCCACGATCGAGCCGTGGCGCAACTCGAACCAACGCGAGCGCTGCGTCTTGCCGACGATCAACTGGGTCGCGCGGGCATCGGCGGAGAATTGTTTGAGGCCCTCGAGAGCGGACTGGGCGGGAAGCGTCGCGATCTGTGCGCCGAGTTGCGTGGCGAGGTGCATCGCCTCGGCCAGGCGCGCGTTTTCCGCATCGTCGAAATACAGCGAACGCGGTGTTTCGATATGGACCGCCGTCCAGGGCGCATGCAGCGCATCGGCAAGCCGCTTTGCCGCGCGCACCAGTTCCAGCGACCCCGGATGCTCGTTCACGGCGACGACAAGGCGGTCGCTCGCCGCCCAGGTGCCCACCATCGCATGAGCTCGCACATAATCGAGCATCTGTGCATCGACCGTCTGCGCCGCGCGGCGCAGGGTGAGTTCCCGCAGCGCGGAGAGGTTCGACTTGGAGAAGAAATTACCGAGCGCCCGACCAACCTCCTGCGGGACATAGACCTTGCCCTCCTTCAAACGCTCGATGAGCTCATCGGGAAGGATGTCGACGATTTCGACATCGGCCTCTTCCAGCACCCTGTCGGGCAGGGTCTCACGCACGCGCACCTTGGTGAAGGAGGCGACGATATCATTGAGGCTTTCGAGATGCTGGATGTTGAGCGTCGAATAGACGTTGATTCCGGCGGCGAGCAGCTCCTCGACATCCTGATAGCGCTTGTCGTGGCGGCTGCCGGGCGCATTGATGTGGGCTAGCTCGTCGACCAGCACGAGCGCCGGGCGGCGCTCGAGGATCGCGTCTATGTCCATCTCGTCGAGGACATGCCCCTCATATTCTATACGCTTCCGGGGAATCGTTTCAAAGCCAAGGATCTTCGCCTCGGTCTCCTTGCGACCGTGGGTTTCCACAATCCCGACGATGACATCCACTCCGGCATCGCGCCGCGCTGCGGCGTCACACAACATCTCGTATGTCTTGCCGACGCCCGGAGCCGCCCCGAGGAAAACCTTGAGGCGGCCCCTGTTCTCGCGCGCGGCGGCGCGCAGCAAGGCTTCGGGATCGGGCCGGACTTCATTCACGGCGTGGAATGTGCACCCTTGCCTGCCATGTTGTCGAGAGCGCGGTTGAGCGCGAACACATTTATGCGCGGTTCGCCCAGGAAACCGAGCAAGGGCTGCTCGACATGACCGGTGACCAGTCTGCGCACCGCAGCATCATCGAGCCTGCGAGCCTGCGCAACCCGGTGGACCTGAAAAAAAGCCGCTTCGGGGCTGATGTGGGGATCAAGCCCCGAAGCGGAGGTGGTCACCAAGTCAGGTGGGACGGGCGTTCCGGCAGGAGAAGCAAGCGCCGCGACATCGGTCTTCACGCGATCGGCCAGCACCTTGCTGGTTGGGCCAAGATTGGAGCCGCTCGACGCCATAGCGTCATAGCCCTTGCCTGCCGCTGACGGCCGCCCGTGGAAATAGCCGGGCGCGGTGAAGCTCTGGCCGATGAGGTCTGAGCCGACCACCTGGTTTCCGTCACGGATCAGGCTGCCATTGGCCGCATAGGGAAACAGGGCCTGCCCGATGCCCGTCAGCGCCAGCGGATAGACGAGGCCCAGCAGGATCGCGAACAGCGCGGTCAGCACCAGCGCGGGGCGGAGAGAGGAGGCGAGATCGTCTGTCATGATGATACCCTTACGCAAGGTTGAGGCCGGCGACCGCAAGGTCGATGAGCTTGATGCCGATGAACGGCGCGACTAGACCGCCGACGCCATAGACGGCGAGATTCCGCGCCAGCAGCGGACCTGCCCCCATAGGCTTGTAGCTTACGCCCTTAAGCGCGAGCGGCACCAGCGCGGGTATGATGAGCGCATTGAAGATGATCGCTGAGAGGATCGCGCTCTGCGGCGAGGCCAGGCCCATCACATTGAGCACGGCAAGACCTGGATAGAGCGCGACGAACATCGCCGGGATGATGGCGAAATATTTGGCGACATCGTTCGCTACCGAGAAGGTGGTGAGCGCGCCGCGCGTCATCAACAACTGTTTGCCCAGCCCTACAATCTCGATGAGCTTGGTCGGATCGCTGTCGAGATCGACCATGTTGCCTGCCTCGCGCGCCGCCTGCGTGCCGGTATTCATCGCCACGCCGACGTCTGCTTGAGCGAGCGCCGGAGCATCATTGGTGCCGTCTCCGCACATGGCAACCAGCTTTCCGCCCTGTTGCTCCTTTCGGATCAGCGCCAGCTTATCCTCCGGCGTCGCTTCGGCGAGGAAATCGTCCACGCCCGCTTCGGCGGCGATGGAGGCGGCGGTTAGCGGATTATCGCCGGTAATCATCACGGTGCGGATGCCCATGCGCCGCAGTTCGGCGAACCGCTCACGCACCCCGGCCTTGATGACATCCTTGAGCGCGATCACGCCGAGCAGCCGCCCGTCGAGCGCCACGGCCAGCGGCGTCTGGCCTGAGCGGGCGATGTCTTCTGAGATATGGCGCAATTCGTTCGCGCTGGCCGATGCCGCCGCATCCGGGTTGGCGCGTAAAATCGCGTCGACCGCGCCCTTTTGCACCAGGCTCTTGTCCGTTTGCACGCCGGATATGCGGGTTTGCGCCGAAAACGGAATGATCTGCGCGTTCGTGGGCAGAGCGCGCTGGGCGATGTGGAATTTCTCACGCGCCAGCGTAACGATAGAACGGCCCTCCGGCGTTTCGTCGGCGAGGCTGGCGAGCAGCGCGGCACTGGCAAGTTCGGTCAGGGTCACGCCGCTTACGGGACGGAACTCGCCCGCCTGCCGGTCGCCGATGGTGATCGTGCCTGTCTTGTCGAGCAGCAGCACGTCGACGTCACCCGCCGCCTCGACCGCGCGGCCGGATTTCGCCATCACATTGAACCGCACCAGCCGGTCCATGCCCGCAATACCGATCGCGGAGAGCAGCGCGGCGATGGTGGTAGGGATGAGCGTAATCAGCAACGCTGCCAATATAGCCACGGGGATTTTTCCTCCCGCATAGCTGGCGAAGGAGGGAATGGTCGCCACCGCGATGAGGAAGATGATCGTGAGGCCCACGAGCAGGATGGTAAGCGCGATTTCGTTGGGTGTCTTTTGCCGTTCGGCACCCTCGACCAGCGCGATCATGCGGTCGAGAAATCCCTGCCCCGGCTCCTGTGTGACGCGCACGCGGATATGGTCGGAAATGACGCGCGTGCCTGCCGTTACCGCAGACCGGTCGCCGCCCGCCTCGCGGATCACCGGCGCGCTTTCGCCCGTGATCGCCGCTTCATTGACCGAGGCGACGCCCGCAATCACCTCGCCGTCGGCGGGGATGAGCTCGCCGGTCTCGACCAGCACCTCGTCGCCGCGCTTGAGTTGCGAGGCCGGAACGGTGCGCCCGTCAGGCAGGCGCGCGCTAAGCTCGCTCTTCGCCGCGCGCAGCGATGCCGCCTGCGCCCTGCCGCGCCCCTCGGCCAGCGCTTCTGCAAAAGTGCCGAACAGCACGGTCAGCCACAGCCATACGATGAGCTGGATCTGGAAACCGAGCGGCAGCGGCTCAGCCCCCATCAGCAACAGCACGGAGAGCAGCAGGGCGATGATGGCGGTCGTGAACAAGACCGGATTTTTCACAAGCTTCGCCGGGTTGAGCTTGCGGAAGGCGTCGCGACAAGCCGGAATGACCAGATCGCCTGAAAACATGGATGTTGCGGTTGTCATGGAATGTCCCCTCAGAAGAGCTGGCCGGAAACCATCGCCAAATGATCAGCGATCGGACCGAGCGCCAGGCTGGGAAGGAAGGTGAGGCCACCGACGACGAGGATGATGGCGACCAGCAGGCCGATCCACAGCGGTCCGGTCGTCGGGAAGGAGCCTGCCGTCGCCGGCGTGTGCTTCTTGGCGGCGAGACTGCCCGCTATCGCCAGCACCGGCACGATCATGAAGAAGCGGCCAATCCACATCGCGACCGAAAGCAGGCCGTTGTAGAATGGCGTTCCCGCCGTCAGTCCGGCGAAAGCCGAGCCATTGTTGCCGGTGCCGGAGCTGAAAGCATAGAGGATCTCGGTAAAGCCGTGCGGTCCCTTGTTGAGCGGACCGGCCAGTCCTTGCGGAAGCACGGCGCTCAATGCAGTGAAGCCAAGTATGCACAGCGGCAGCACAGCGATGGCGAGGACGGCGAGCTTCACCTCCTTCGCCTCGATCTTCTTGCCGACATATTCAGGCGTGCGACCGACCATCAACCCGGCAATGAACACCGCGAGCAGCGCGAACAGCAGGAAGCCATAGATGCCAGCACCCACGCCGCCGACGACGATCTCGCCCAGTTGCATGTTGAACAGCGGGATCATTCCGCCCAACGCGGTAAAGCTGTCGTGCATCGCATTGACCGCGCCGCAGGAGGCGGCGGTGGTGATGACCGAGAACAACGCGCTTGCGGCGATGCCGAAGCGGACATCCTTGCCTTCCATATTGCCGCCAGCGACGCCCAGCTGATGCAGGACGGGGTTGCCCGCCGCTTCCTGCCAGTAGGTGACGCCTGCGCCCGCAAGAAACAGGATCATCATGGCGGCGAGGATCGCCCAACCCTGGCGCGTGTTGCCTACCGCCTTGCCGAAGCACCAGGTAAGACCCGCGCCCAGCGCGAAGATCGAGAGCATCTGCACAAGGTTCGTGAGTGCAGTCGGGTTCTCGAACGGATGCGCGGAGTTGGCGTTGAAGAAGCCGCCGCCGTTGGTGCCGAGCATCTTGATCGCTTCCTGGGTGGCGACGGGGCCGAGCGCGATCGCCTGCTTCACGCCTTCCAGCGTGGTCGTGTCAACGGATGCGGCCAGCGTCTGTGGCACGCCGCTTGCGATCAGGAACAGCGTATAGACCACGCAGACCGGGAGCAGCAGATAGAGCGTCACGCGGGTGCAGTCCGCCCAGAAATTGCCGATTGTGCCCGCCTGCCGCCGGGCGAAGCCGCGAAACATCGCAAAAGCGATCGCAATGCCGGTCGCCGCCGACAGGAAATTGTGGATGACGAGCCCGACCATCTGGCTGAAGTTCGACAGCGCGACCTCGCCCGAATACCATTGCCAGTTGGTGTTGGTGGTAAAGCTGATCGCGGTGTTCATCGCGCCGTCGGAAGTGAAGCCGACAAGACCGCGCGGATTCATCGGTAGCACCGCCTGAAGCCGCAGGATTGCATAAGTGAAGAGCGCCAGCGCAACCTGAAACACCAACATGTGGAGCGCATAGCGCCGCCAGGATTGCTCAGCTGCGGGATCGATACCGGCCAGGCGGTAAAAGCCGCGCTCGACCGGCCCCAGCACGCGGTGCAATGGCGTGTCCCGCCCTTCATAGAGCGCGAACAGCCACATCCCCATCGGCTTGGCGAGGGCGATTGTCAGCGCGGTGAAGAGGAGGATAGGCGTCCATCCCTGAATTGTCATGATCGGGCCTCCTTCAGAAACGTTCGGGGCGGATCAGTACCGCGACAAGATAGATAAGGAGCGCGAAGGCGGTCAGCGCCGCGAGCAGAAGCGATAATGTCATGATTGTGCCTTTCAGGCTTTCTCACAGAGCCGGACAAAAGCGAACGTCAGCAGGACGAGTCCGCCCAGGACGCCAAGCCAAGATAGATCAGTCATGTGTAGGGGTCCTCAAAAATGCACTGCGTGGGGGAACGGGATAATGCCGGAACAGTCCCGGACCTACGAAGGTGAAGGCGAGGCCGGTAATCAGCAGCAGGAACACTCCGGCGCAGATCAGAAACTCGATCACTGTGGCTTGATGCGGTGGCCGTGCTATGATCAGCCTGTGGGCCAGCAACGCCGTGCGCCAGCAGCCTGCAAGGCTTAGAAGGCCTACAGCGCGGAGCACGCACTCGGCGGCCCACCAGCGCTCGCCTTTTTGAAGGCCTCTGAGCTTTTCGGACATGGAAGGTCTCACTGTTCCCATCGTGAGTGGGAAATGGCCCTGCAGGGCGTTAAGTTTCCATATGAAATTTGGGCTGCGGCATAAAGATTCCATAAAATCTATGGCGTCAGCACGCTTGTGCGCATAGGCGCATGATCATGAATGACGGGGACACTCCGCACGGCCACAACGAAAGCCTGTCGTCGCTGGCATTGGGCGCAATCGGCGTCGTTTTCGGCGATATAGGCACATCGCCGCTCTATGCGCTCAAGGAAAGCTTCGTCGGCCACCATCCGCTCGCGGTCGATCCCGTGCATATCTTCGGTGTGTTGTCGCTGGTTTTCTGGACGATGATGCTGATCGTCACGTGCAAATATGTGTTCGTGATCCTGCGCGCCGACAATAAGGGCGAGGGCGGAAGTCTTGCGCTGCTGGCGCTGATCGCGCGCAAGCTGGGCGACCATCGCATGGGCGGCGTCATCGCCATGCTCGGCGTCATCGCGACCGCGCTCTTTTATGGCGACGCGATCATCACGCCTGCCATTTCGGTGCTTTCGGCGGTCGAAGGTCTGAAGGTCGTGAACGAAGGCTTCTCGGACTGGGTGCTGCCCTTGTCGATCGGCATTCTCGTCGGCCTGTTCGCGATCCAGTCACGCGGCACCGCAGCGGTCGGTAAAATGTTCGGACCGGTGATGGTGCTCTATTTCGCCGTGTTGGCAATACTCGGAATCATCAACATCGCCCGTGCTCCAGAGGTGCTCTGGGCGCTGAGCCCGCATTATGCGCTGGACTTCTTCCTGCTGGACCCGGCCCTGGCCTTCCTCGCGCTCGGTTCCGTCGTGCTGGCAGTGACCGGCGCGGAGGCGCTCTATGCTGACATGGGGCATTTTGGCCGCAAGGCGATCATGGTGTCCTGGCTATATATTGCCTTTCCGTGCCTCGTGATCAATTATCTGGGCCAGTCCGCGCTGCTGCTGACCAATCCGGACGCGGCTGAAAATCCGTTCTTCTATCTCGCGCCCGAGTGGGCGCGGCTGCCGCTCGTCATTATCGCGACGCTCGCGACCATCATCGCCAGCCAGGCCATGATCTCCGGCGCCTATTCGGTATCGCAGCAGGCGGTGCAACTCGGCTTTCTGCCGCGGCTCAAAATCCTGCACACCAGCGCGAAGGCGGCGGGCCAGATTTATGTTCCGACCGTAAACTGGGCCTTGCTGGTGCTGGTGATCCTGCTGGTCATGGGCTTCCAGACCTCCAGCAATCTCGCTGCCGCATATGGCATTGCCGTCACGGGAACGATGTTCATCACCGCCTGCATGCTGGGCGTGCTCACCTTTGCCGTCTGGAAATGGAATCCCTTTGTGGCCTTGCTTGTCACCGGCGCGTTCCTGATCGTCGACGGGTTATATTTCGCGTCAAATGTCACCAAGATACCAGACGGTGGCTGGTTCCCCCTGCTGGTTGCCGGCGTGGCCTTTACCTTCCTCACGACATGGGCCACGGGGCGCAGGCTGATGCGCGAGCGGCTCAACGAGGACTCCATGCCGTTCGACCTGTTTTTCCAGTCTATCAGCGACCGCGTGGTTCGGGTTTCAGGCAGCTCGGTCTTCCTCGCTTCGACCATGGACGGCATACCGCCCGCGCTCCTCCATAACCTCAAGCACAATCATGTGCTGCACGAACGGGTCGTGATCCTCACGGTGTTCACAGAGGGTGTGCCGCATGTCCCGGCGGAGAAGCGGCGGGAAGTGGAAGAGTTGGGCCACGGCTTCTACCGCATCGGCCTGCACTATGGTTTCATGGACGAGGTGGACATACCAGCCGAGCTGACGCAGGAGCAGCGCGCGGGTGGCCCATTCAAGGCGATGGACACGAGCTATTTCCTTGCCCGCCAGACGCC
>CAZLTO010000019.1:0-11595 GCA_964562475.1 uncultured Sphingobium sp.
GCCCGTCGCCGAACGCGGTCCCGAGACCCCCGTTCACCGTGGCCGTGCCCTGGAAATAGAGGGCGGCGCTGTGCGTCCGGGGGTGCGTGCGCGCGGTGTGGCGATGCGTGTGCCTCCGTGGCCCATGGGGGTGTCGGGACGGGTAGGCCCGAGGCGGACATCGGCGCGGGCGAAGGCTATTACACGGTGCGGCTGGCAAAGCGCGTGGGGCGTGAGGGACGCGTGCTTGCCGAGGACATCATGCCTGAGGTAATCGATGCTCTGGGCCAGCGCATCAACCGGGAAAACTGGACCAATGTTTCCGTCAAGCTCGGTACGCCCGATAATCCCAAATTGCCGGAGCGCAGCTTCGATCGCATCTTCATGGTGCATATGTATCACGAGATCGAGGAGCCTTATGCGTTCCTGTGGTATATGCGGCCTGCGCTCAAGCCGGATGGGGAAGTGATCGTGGTCGACTCCAACCGTCCCACGGCCCAACATGGCACGCCGCCCAAATTGCTTGCCTGCGAGTTCGCATCCGTCGGCTATCGGCTGGAGGAGATGGTTCCGCGCCCGTCAAGCGGCGGCTATTTTGCGCGCTTCAAGCTCGGCGGCGCCCGGCCAGACCCGGATGCGATCAGCCCGTGCAAGCTGGTAAAAGAATAAGCGGCGCCAGAGCGGTTTTCGATCTGATAGAATCAGGTCGGCCGCTCTATCTCTTTGTTTTACAGCGATTTCTGAATCGTCAAATGGTTCCATTTGACTGGAAATCGCTCTAAATAAGCAGGTTAAGCCGCACGTCATCGCCCTCGGACAGCCCTTCCGCCTTTCGCACGGCGGCCTTCACGGGCAGCACGAAGCCACCGGACGATTTGCTTGGAAAGACCGAGGTTTCCCATGTGGTATCGCCGATGGTCGCACGCACTTTGACCGAGCCGAAGCCGCCGGTCCGGCCCATCGCGGCATAATGGATTTCGCCCACCACATCGCCAGACAAGATCACGAAAAACCAGCTCGCTTTGTCACCGCTCCATTTGACGAGCGGCCCGGTGGCCTCGATGCGTTCATCAAACATGCGTGTGTCTCCTGCGCCCGCTATGAACGCAGGCGCGGGTTTCACGCAACCGTTGTTTAGAGGTTCTTGCTGATCGAGCAGGCCGCCGGTCCGAGGATGACCACGAACAGGGTCGGCAGGATGAACAGGATGAGCGGCACAGTCATGATCGCGGGAAGGCGTGCGGCCTTTTCCTCGGCGCGCATCATGCGCTCGTGACGGAATTCGGCCGAGAGCACGCGCAGCGCCGATGCGAGCGGGGTGCCGTATTTCTCGGTCTGGATCATGGTGGTGACGACGCCTTTCAGCGCCTCGAGGTTCACGCGACTGGCGAGGTTCTCGAATGCCTGCCGCCGCTCGGTAAGGAAGCTGAGCTCGATCGCGGTAAGCTGGAACTCGTCGCCCAGCTCGGGGTAGGCGCGGCCCAACTCCTTGGATACGCGGGAGAATGCGGCGTCCACGGTGAGGCCCGCCTCGGCGCATATCACCAGCAGATCGAGCGCGTCGGGCAAGCCCTTGCGGATCGCGGCGGAGCGTTTGGAAATAAGGTTCGATAGATAGATGTCCGGCGCCTTGTAGCTGCCGAGCAGGCAGGTCGCGAAGGCCATGAAGCGCTTGAAATCGCTCCAGTCTGGATAGGCGCGCATCACATAGAGCAGGAACGCCGCGAAACCGCCGATCACGATTGGCAAGGCCATGCGGCCAAAAATCACCGCGACCGCAAGATCCTTCGAGCGAATACCCGCCTGTGCGAGCTTCTTCTGCGCGGCCTGTAGCTGGTCGTCCTGCAACACTTGCAGTTTTTTCAGAAGCTGCCGCATCAGGTCCGTGCTCTCGCGCTGGTGCACCAGCTTGGCGCGGCGCTTCGCGGTGGACGCGGTGATGCCGGCCTTGAGCTGCTCGCGCCGCTCGTTCAGCGCCTTGACGCGCTTCGCCATCGGGTCTCGCACCGTGGTCGCCATATACATGGCGAACAGCACGGCGAGGGTTGCAACGGCGGCGAGCAGGGTTGCGACGTCTGCGGCGGTCATTCCGAAAAGGGTTTTGCCGGGCATCGCGCTAAATCTCGAAGTTTATCATCTGGGCCATGATGAACACGCCGATGCCCATCCAGCACATGCCGCCAATGCCGACCACCTGCATCAGGCTGAGGCCGAACAGGCCATTGGGATCGGGCGTGAAGAAGGGAGACATATATTTGAAGTTGATCCAGCTGATCAGCCCGAACACGATGAACGGCAGCGAACCGATGATCCATGCCGAGGCTTTGGATTCGGACGACATCGCGTTGATCTTGAGCTTCATCTGGGCGCGCTGGCGCAACACAGTAGCGAGGTTCGCCAGTGTTTCCGCCAGGTTGCCGCCCGTTTCGCGCTGGATAGTCAGCGTGATGCAGAAGAACTTGAACTCGGGCGTGCCGAGGCGTTCGGCCGTCTCGTCAAGCGCCTGATCCATCGTCTTGCCGATCTTGATCCGCTCGTTGACGAGGCGGAACTCCTCACCGACCGGGCCGGGCACTTCGGACGATACGATAGAGAGCGTTTCCGCGATCGGCAGGCCGGAGCGCAGGCCGCGCACCATCAACTCAAGCGCGTCGGGAAAATTCTGGGTGAATTTCTTGATCCGCTTGGCGATGACCATGCTGACATATTTGTGCGGCAGGCCAAGGCCGGCAGCGGTGCCGACGAATAGCGCCGTCAATGGCGCCCAGCCCCGCAATAGCCCATAGCCCGCTACCGCGACCGTAATCCCGGCGCAGGTCAGCATATACTGGTTCAGCGTCCATTTCTTGCCGGTCATGCGCAGGCGCTTGGCCAGCTTTTCCGGATCGGGGATCAGTGATGTGAAGAAATTGCCCTGGGACTGGCTGGAGGTCGCAATCGCCTTGCGCATCCGCGCCTCGACCAGATTTTCAGCCGAAACAGTATGACGACCAATGGCCGTGGCGAGACGACGCGCCTGCACCTTGCCTGCCGCCGGACCGGAAAAGGCCAGCGCCAGCAACATCAGCGCGCCGCAGAGCATCAGGATGAGTAAGAGCAGTTTAGGGTCCATTGTTCCGGTGTCCGCGCTCGTCCGCTGTCAGTGCTTCAGTTTGCTTCCGCCTTGGCCTTGGAGCCTTTCTTGGGAAGCATGCCCTTGAGGTCATTGATCTTGCCGAGCAGGGAATTGCCCTTCTTGGGTTCCGAGATGTTGCCATCCGCTCCGCCCAGCTCCAGCACCTTGCTCAGCGCTTCTGCATAGGTCGCGGCGAGCCTGCTGCCCTTCGCGACTTCGGCGAGCGGCTTGCCCAGCTTGGCGGCCTGCGCGGCAAGCCGCATGTCATAGGGAATGCTGATATCGATCTTGTGTTCGATCGATTGCTCGAAATCCTTGCGGGAGATTTCCAGCATAGTGGCCTGAACCTTGTTGGCGACCACCAGCACCTTCATTTGCGGCGCATTGGAACGCAGCCAGGACAGCATGCGAATGGTATCACGCGCGCCGGCGAGCGTCATCTCGGTCACCACTATGCCAACAGTATAGTCGCCCATCAGTTGCGGGAACTGGATGAGCATGTTGCGCGGCATGTCGATCACGCTGCACTCGAAGACGGTGCGGAATTCCTCCTCCAGCTGGTGGAAAGCGCCGCCGTCGGTCAGCATCGGCTGATGGATCGGCGCTTCGGCTGAAAGGATGGCGAGCTTGTCCGACGCACGCACCATGGCGCGCTCGATGAACAGTCCGTCAATGCGGCTGGGGTTCTCGATCGCGTCGATCAGGCCGCGTCCCGGCTCCAGATCGAGCGTCAGGGCCCCGGTGCCAAAATGCAGGTCGAGGTCGAGAAGCGCGGTCGGGCGACCGGCTTGTTCGGCAAGCATCCAGGCGAGCGAGGTCGCGATGGTTGATGCTCCCACTCCGCCACGCACGCCAATGACGACGGCAGCGATATGGCTGTGGGTTTCCCCGCCTTCCATCCGTGGGGCGAGAAAGGCCGCCTGCGCGCTGGCGAACGTATCGCGCAGATGCTCGGGGTTGAGCGGCTTCAGCAGATAGTCCTGGATGCCGCTCGCCAGCAGATCGCGATAGAGGCGGACATCGTTCACCTGTCCGCAGGCGATCACGATCGTGCCCGGTTCACATACTTCGGCGAGGCCGTTGATGTCATTCAGGGGATCGATCGATTCCGACATGTCGACGAACAGCACATGCGGGCTGGCGTTGACGGAGAGCGATTGCACCGCATTGCGCAGGCCGCCCTTGTAGACGCGCTCCGGGTCCCAGCCCATTTCGACCACGATCGAGCGGATGATATTCGCGCTGCTGTCATCGCAGGCATAGGCCTGGAACATTTCCCGGCCCGCGCCCATGCCCATTTTGAAGGGAGCGTTCATAAATCAATTACCTCCCAGATCGACGAGGCCGCCTGCCCCTGTCGGAACTTTGGTCTGATAGCTCTGAATTGCACGGTTGGATGTTGCGGTGCGCAGGTCGCTGTTGCTGGTCTGGCCGCGCACCAGATCTTCCGGGTTGGCGACCATCGCGGCGATATTGCTGTTCGTCGCACAGCCGAAGTTGGACGATGCGCCGCCCGACATGTTGTTTTCCTGATTCGTCTTCCAGTCCGGGCAGCCGGGGACCGATGCGCTGGCGCGGCGCACGATCAGGCGCACCGAGCCATAGGGCGCTGCGCCTGCAATGGCGGAGTCGTCCTGCTGAACCAGCATGCCGCGCTTGCCTAGAACAGCAGAAATATCGGCCTGTGCGGCGGCGGCGGCGCTCCCGGCAATCGCGACGCTATCGCCATAGCCGATATTGAGCGAGTCGAGCCAGCCGTTCAGGCGTTCCTTTTCCGAACCGGATACGCCGACACTGCCGTCTGTGCGCACGTCGAAGATGAAGCTCGTATAGCTGACAACCGGCTGGTGGACCGATTCCATTCCGCGATTGTTGGCCGTTCCCGCAGCTCCGCAGGCTGAGAGCGGTAGCGCTAGCGTCGCCGCTAGGGCGATGGGGCGGAGTAAGGGACGGATGCGTGAGTTAGCCATGAGTGTGATCCTTCCCGTCAGAATGTGAAGCCGGGGCCGACAGCCTCGGCGGAGGCGGTGCGGGCGGACTTGCGCTTGTCGCCTGACGGCGAGACAGGCGCGGGAACAGGGTTGGCGGCGGCTTGCGGCGCACCCGCCGGATTGGCGGGTGGACCAGACGGCGCTACCGAAGGCATGGGCGCTTTCGCACCGCTTACCCCGTCAGAGCCCTTTTGCTGCAAAAAGCCCTGAAGCTCGGTCGCGTTGCGGAAGCCATCGGTCGGCAGGTGCACGTCGCTCGCGTTGACCGGCTTTACGAGATAGGGCGTTACGACAATCACCAGTTCAGTCTCGTCGCGCAGGAACTTGCGCGATTTAAACAGGCTTCCCAGCACAGGCACATTGCCGATGCCCGGGGTCTTGCTTATGTTGTTTGCGGTTTCGTTGCTCAAGAGGCCCGCGATCATGAACGCCTGACCTGAGCCCAGCTCCACCGTGGTTTCGGCGGTGCGGGTCTTCAATGCTGGCACGGTGCTGTTGATCGAGAAATCGAGGGTCGAGACGCTGGGGCGCACACGCAGGGAAATGCGCCCATCCGCCAGCACGATCGGTGTGAAGGCAAGCTGCACACCATATTGTTTGAACTCGATGCTGTTGCCGTTGTTGGCGCCGTTGAACACCGTGTAGGGATACTCGCCGCCGGCAAGAAAGCTCGCGGTCTCGCCGGACAGCGATGTCAAATTAGGTTGGGCCAGCGTGGTCGCAAGACCGCTGGTCTCGGCAAGATCGAGAGCGGCGAGGATATTAAGTCCAAACAGCTTCGTATCGGCCGCAAAAGTGGTCGCACCCTGTAGAGCGGTAGCCACACTACCGCCAACAGGCGGTACGAGCCCATTGCCAGTGCCGAGCATCCCGCCCGGCGTCCATTGAGTGCCGACGATTTGGCGGCCAATGCTTCCGCCAAATTTGAACCCGCTGGTCATATCAGCGGTGTTCCAGTTCATGCCGACCTGATGAATGAGATTGCGGCTAACTTCGGCGATCTTGACCTGCAGATTGACTTGCAGCGGGGTCGCGGTGCGCAGTCGGCTGACGACCGTTACGGGCGGTTGCCCGGGAAGTGGAGCAGAGAATGCCTGCACCAGGCGCTCGGCTTCCGCCGCGTCTTCCGGCGCTTTCACCGTGCCGGTCAGCAGGATGAGGCCGTTCATCTTGGAAACGGTGATGTCTGAGTCGGGCATCGCGAGTTTCAGCATCTGGTCGATGCTGGTGAGGTTGTTGCCGACGCGAACAAGGCCGGACCACAGCACTTTGCCGCCAGCGGTCGTGGCGGAGATGCCGGTTTCGCCCGGACCTTTGGCAAGAATGTAGATCTGGTTTTGCGAGCGGACATGCACATCCGCCACATTGGGATTGGCGACGACAACATCGGTCATCATTCCGGGCAGGTTGACGACGCGGCTGGCGCCGACGGACATCAGGATGACGCCACTGTCAGTCTGCTTGGCCGAGCTATCCGGCGCTGCTCCGGCGATGCTGGCAGGCGCCATAATCGCGGCGCTGGCGAGCATCAGTGCGCCGAGAGAACGGCTGGCCTTGCGCAGCGATGAGCGGTTGTTCTTCATCTCAGTTCCCCCTGATCTCGACCTGCTCGACCGCGGTTCCTCGTGCGACGCGGACCAGTGCGCCGACCTGCGGTAGCACCTTGCGCGGCGGTGCCGAGCGGCGAGCGAAGCGTGACACGTCGCCGCCGGTCGCATAGCCGAAGCGGCCATCCTCTGGGCGCGACGCAATGCTGGTCAGCGCGCGTTTCTCGGCAGCGGGATCGTTGCTATTGGGCAGGGCGACATTGCCATTGGCGATGGCGGCGTCGAGATCCTGCTTGGTGTCGGCCAGCGCGCGCAGCGTGAGCGAAATCTGGCCCATCTGCTGCGAGACGGCGATTTTCTCGGCGATGCGCGGCGTCACTTCCAGCGTGACGTTGGTGAAGAGGCGCACATCCGGCTTGCCGGCATCATCAAGCGCGTTGGTGCGCTGATCGGTGGCGAGGACGCGCAGGTTGCGCACGATCGTCTCGGTGACGCGCAGCGGATTAGTGGTATCTTCGCCGGTGACCGTCTGCGTCATCAGGACATCGACCCGGTCTCCCGGAAAGATGAACCCGGCGACCGCGCTTTGCTGGGTGACCGGCACCGTTACGGCGCGCATGCCGGGGCCGAGTGCCGCAGCAAGAAAGCCGCGCTCGCCGGGCTTGATGAGCGCGCCCTGAGTCACAGGCTGACCTGCGGTGATGCTATTGCGGACGACCGCGCCCTGAAGCGCTTGTGGATCGGCCTTGCCCTGAAGATAGTAAGCGGTCTCGATGAGATCCTTGGGCCATGGCTGGAAGCGAAAACTGTCTGCCTCAATGATCGTGCCCACGGGAAGCGCCTTGGTCGCGACGAGCACTTGCGGACCATCCAGCTGCTGTTGCGGCACCGCGGCGGCGGTAGCCTGAGGGGCTGGCGCCTCGCCGCCAGTGAACATCGACCGGGCCATCAACGCCGCAGCAACGGCAATGATGAGAGCGCCTGCCAGTAGCACTGCTTTTTTCACATCCATGACGAACCTCGTTCTCCAAGCCCGGAAAAATCGAATTCCAAGGCGTAAACATTACGCAAAATGGTAAATAATCCGTTCACCAACCAGCCACATCGCCGCGAGCGATATCGCGACGCCATAAGGAACCTCGGGTTGGCCCAGTCTCCGGCTCATGCGGTGGTGGATCACCGTAACCAAAGTCACCACGCCGCCGATGATCGCCATCAAAAGCAATAGCAGCCCCAGCGCCTGCCACGGGAACCATAAAGCCACCGCCGCGAGCAGCTTCACGTCGCCACCGCCCATCAGCCCAAGCGCGAAAAGAGCCGCAAAGATACCGAACATACCCATGCCGAGCCCAATCTGCAGCGCCATGTCCGGCCATGCCGGGATTCCGCTGGCCAGCCAGTAGAGCGGGGCGAGGAGCGCGATCGCGATGTTGAGGCGGTTGGAGATAATGCGGGAGCGGATGTCGGTGACAGCGGCGGCCACCAGCAAGACAGCCAGTGCGCACAACAAGATAATCCGGACAATTTCCCCGCTCATGACGTCAGGTGTAGACGTTATGCCTTACCAACTCGTAAACGCCGCGTTAATGCGACAAGCGATGATCATCGATGACGCCATGATGGAGAGCTGGTCCGCGCCTGATGGATGGCGCTTGCGCCGTATCCGGATCGCTGGACAAGGCGCGCCGCGTGGATCGATGCTGTTCCTGGGCGGGCGTGCGGATCATATCGAGAAATATGACGAAGCGCTGCTCGGCTGGGCGAAGGAGGGCTGGACGGTCGAGAGCGTCGACTGGCGCGGGCAGGGCGGCTCCGGGCGCATGATCGCGGGCAGCGCGCTAGGCCACGCAGAGGATTTTGTCGGCTGGCTGGATGATATAGCGGCCTATGGGCAGGATTGGCGGGCGCGCACGGAAGGGCCGCACGTGATTGTCGCGCATTCGATGGGTGGTCATCTGGTGCTGCGCGCGCTGGCAGAGGGGCGTTTGAGCGCCGATGCAGCGGTGCTGTCCGCGCCGATGCTCGGCATTCATACCGGCGCGCTGCCGCATTGCCTCGCGGTGCGGATTACGGCGGCAGCCTGTGCGCTGAGGGCGAGCCGCAAGGCGGTCTGGCCGAGCCACCGCCGCACGCCTGGTGTCAAGGATGTGATCCAGACCAGCCTTACGCATAGCGTCGAGCGGTTTGCCCGCGAAGCGCAGTTCGAGCTGGACCGGCCGGATATCGTGCTCGACGCGCCGACATGGGGCTGGCTGCGCGCGGCCTATCGCTCTCTCGCTGCGATTGACCGGCCCGGCTATCTGGAGCGGGTGACGACGCCGCTGCTGATCCTTGCGAGCGAGGGCGACAAGGTGGTCTCGACGCCCGCCATCGTCCGCGCGGTGGAGGAGCGCCTGCCCGACGCGCGATTGCATCTCTACGAAAGCAATGTCGCGCATGAGATATTGCGCGAAGTGGATGCGGTTCGGGACGATGCGCTGGCGCGGATCGACCGATTTTTCGCAGAGCGCGCCCCTGTGAAATGACCAGTCTTGCGAGCCATTATGACGCCGTCATCGTCGGTGCGGGGATGGCCGGCGCCAGCCTCGGTGCAGAACTCGCGAGCGCGCTGTCTGTGCTCGTCGTCGAAATGGAGGACCAGCCCGGCTATCATGCCACGGGCCGCTCGGTCGCCTTCTGGTCGGAGAGCTATGGCGGGCCATATGTCCGTCCGCTTACCTCGGCCTCCCACGCATTTCTCAGCCAGCCGGAGGCAGATTTCACGGAGCGGTCGTTTCTTAGCCCGCGTGGAGCGCTGCATATCGGGCGCGAGCAGGATGGGCCGCTCCGCGAAGCGCTGGTCACGGAATTCGCCGATGCCGCGCTGTTTCATGTGGTTGAAGCCGATGCGCTGCGTGCCAATATTCCGCGCCTGCGCGATCAATGGACTTTGGGCCTTATGGAGCCGAGCACCTGCGACATCGATGTCGCTGCGCTACACGCGGCCTATCTTCGCAAGCTGCGCAGTCTCGGAGGCATGGTTGCCTGCGGGCATCGGTTTGAAGGCGCACGGGCTTTGGCCGAAGGCGGCTGGGCGATCCGGTTATCCGGCGGAGAGGAAGTGCGCGCCGGGTTGCTCGTCAATGCGGCAGGCGCGTGGGCCGATCCGGTCGCACAGGCAAGCGGAGTGACTCCACTCGGCATCGCGCCATTGCTGCGCACGGTGGTGCAACTGCGCGTCGATCCTGCCGCGCCGGAGAATCTCCCGCTGGTGCTTGATCTCGCCGAGGGCTTCTATTTCAAGCCGGTGGGCGGTGGGCGCATTTGGCTCACTCCGCATGATGAGCGTCCGGTAGCGGCGGGCGATGTCGCGCCGGAAGAGGTCGATGTGGCGGTCGCCATCGAGCGCTTGCACGAGGTGGTGGATTTGCGCGTCGTGGCGGTGGAACGCAAATGGGCGGGCCTGCGCAGCTTCGCGCCGGACAGGCTTCCGGTCTATGGCCATGATCGGCAAGCACCCGGCTTCTTCTGGTTTGCGGCGCAGGGCGGCTTCGGCATCCAGACCGCGCCTGCTGCCGCAAAGCTTGGCGCAACGCTGATCTTGGGACGGGAGGAGCCGTCCGTCGCTGCGCTCGAATCAAAGATTTACAGCCCGGCGCGATTTTAAGCCTTGCGGCGGTGGAGCGGTGCGATAGGCTCTGCGTCTCGTCCATAGTGGGAGCTGGAACAATGGCGCACAAGTTCGTGATCGAGCAGAACAAGGCGGGAGAATATGTCGCCAAGTTCAAGTATAACAACGAGCTGATCTTCTGGACAGAGGGCTATAGCAGCAAGTCTGGCGCTCAAAATGCGATCGAATCGATCAAGAAGAACGGGCCAGGCGCGCCTGTCGAGGAATAAGCTTCTTCTGCATCTATGACTTTGCTCGGCGCGATCATTGCGGGCGGGGAGGCGCGGCGTTTCGGCGCCGACAAGGGCGCCGCGCTGCTAAACGGCACTGCCCTGATCGATCATGTCGCCGATGCGCTGGCGGCGCAGTGTGACGATGTGGTGATTGTCGGGCGCGCCTGGCGAGATCTGCTTTCGGCTCCAGACCGGCCTCAAGCAGGTGAAGGCCCACTCGGCGGCATCAACGCGGCGCTGCATCATGCGCGCGCATCGGGGCATGATGCGGTGCTTTGCGCGGGATGCGATACGCTGCCGGTGCCATGTGATCTTGCCGCGCACCTCTCTCCAGGCCCTGCTGTGGTTGAGGGGCATTGGCTGATGGGGCTATGGCCGGTGACGCTGGCGGAGGATCTCGACCGCTGGCTGGTCGATCAGCCCGATCGCGCGATCAGGGGCTGGATGCGGACTTGTGGCGCGCGGATGGTGTCGCTCGATCAGCGCTTCTATAATATCAATACGCCAGAGGCGCTCGCTGAGGCTGAGCGAGAGATCAGGCTATAGCAGCGGCAAGCGCTTTTTCGGACTGCATATTTACGGCATCGATGATCTTGCCGCCGCCCATCATCACCGCCGCGCAGCAGGCCAGAAACAGCAGCTTGCCGCCAAAGCCCGGATATTGCGCCATATAGATGATGCCACGGTCCGCCGCGCCCAAAGCCAGTGCGTAAATGACCGCATAGGCTTCAAACTTGGTCTTGATTGTGAAGAGGCGGCGAATCCTGGTTAACATATTGTTAAAATAGCCGGACCACCCGCCCACGCCAATCCCGTTAACCGCGAAAATTGCATGAAAAAGAAAAGCCCCGGCGTTGCGGGCCGGGGCTCTGTATTTTGTGTGGCGATATTGCCCGCGAACTTACAGTTTTTCTGTGAGTTCCGGCACGATTTTGAAGAGGTCACCGACGAGGCCGATATCGGCGACCTGGAAGATGGGGGCGTCCTCGTCCTTGTTGATGGCGATGATGGTCTTTGAGTCCTTCATGCCGGCAAGGTGCTGGATCGCGCCTGAGATGCCGATCGCGACATAGACTTCGGG
>CAZLTO010000020.1:0-11535 GCA_964562475.1 uncultured Sphingobium sp.
GCATTTTCAGCAAAAGTGGGAACCGGTTTTGCGCCTGAAAATGCTCTATACTATTGAATCTGACCATTTTCCGAGGCGATGGGCGCGTGCGCCCCTCTCGAAAATGGTCTAAGAGGCATGGCCGACAGCAACCAGAACGATCCCTATAAATTCCGCCGGCGCGGGCTGCTCTTTGTGCTCTCCTCGCCGTCGGGCGCGGGCAAATCGACCATCTCGCGCATGCTGCTTGCGGCGGAGGACAATCTCCAGATGTCCGTCTCCGCCACCACGCGGCCGATCCGCCCCGGCGAGGTCGACGGCAAGGACTATCATTTCGTATCGCTCGACCAGTTTCGCGAAATGACCGCGAACAACGAATTCCTCGAATGGGCGCATGTGTTCGGCAACCGCTACGGCACGCCAAAGGCCGCGGTCGACGCGATGCTGGAACAGGGCCGCGACGTGCTGTTCGATATCGACTGGCAGGGCGCGCAACAGCTTCACCAGATCGCGGGCGGGGATGTGGTGCGCGTGTTCATCCTCCCGCCGTCGATCGAGGAGCTGGAGCGCCGCCTGCGCGCGCGCGGGACGGACAGCGACGAGGTGATCCGCAACCGCATGGCCCGCGCCGCGAACGAGATCGCGCACTGGGACGGCTATGACTATGTGCTGGTGAACGACGACGCGCAAAGCTGCTTCGAGAAGGTGCAGACCATCCTCCACGCCGAACGCCTCAAACGCAGCCGCCAGACCGGGATCATCGGGTTTATCCGAGGGCTGGGGAAACGCGCGGAGGTTTGAGGGGGCGTAACGGCCAAATCGCATTCGCGTCATGCTGAACGTGTTTCAGCATCCATTTCGCGGCAGGCTCATAGCCTTCATGGAATAGCAGTCCGGCAGCTATCGCATGCTCCAGAGCTGATTCAATGGCTGGAATGTTGTGGTGAGCGGACGTATGGCAACCCCTCTCCACGCCCATAATCGCTAACTGTGGTATACGAAGCCTTAACTCGCATCGGAAGTCAAAAGGAGAACAGCGGCATACTCGTTATGGGAGGCAAAAAACGACCCCGGCACTCATCATGTCGGGGTCAATGTGGGGGCCGTAACCCACTTGGTCGCGGATAGCTTTTTATCCCTCGCTTGCTTAAATAACAATTAATTTGATAAAGCCTGTGTTCCCAAATGAGACAGAAATCAGGCGGCGAGACGGAAGGCAATGCAGGCATTGTCGGGATAGCGTTTGCACAAGTGTTCCACGATTGCCACGTGAATGGACCGGTCGAACTCAATGCCCACATAACCATCGGAACACCATTTCACCGTCCCCATCAGGCTGTCGAGGCCATGGGGGATCAGGCTAGCCTTTTACAGCGCCGCGTCGATCGCATTCAGTGCCCGAACCGATAGGTCAGGGAGAGCTGGCCGTAAGCCGAACTCATGCCGAATTGGTTGGGATTGCCATCATTGTTCCATGGCATCGTGTAATCCGCTCGCTCAATCCGGAAGAGCGCAGTGCGGGCACCAATGACAATATGCGGTGACGCCTGAACGTCAACTCCGGCCCCGAGCTGCCACATGAAGGGTGTGGCCTTGGCCTTTTGCACATATCCGATAACGAGATTTTCGCTCGGATCAATGTTTAGTGTTCGCCCTTCCACGCGCGCAATACCGGCCGCACCAAAGACATAGGGGAGCATATTGCCAGTCGCGATGCCAACATGGCCGCTTGCCATGATCCCGAATTTGCCCTTCGCCTCATAGAAGACTTGGCCAGGAAAATAGACATGATCAACCGCCCGACCTTTTTCCATGTAAAGTGGTATGATCAATTCTCCGCCGATAACGATGTTGCTCTCTGACTGCTTGCGGTAACCAACCGCGACGCCCGTCATGAAGCCATTATCGTCAAGAATGGTGGTGGTAGAGGAATGTCCTGCGTCTGACAGCAACTTGGCATCGGCATAGCCTGCAAATGCACTCGCATACCAACCTGACCAGTCAACAGTTTCTGCCGTTGCCGCCGTCGGTATGGCAAACGCGCCAATTAATCCAGACAATGTAAGAGCTATGTGTCGCATAGTAAGTCCTCCCCCTATTTAGACTCAATGAAACTATAGGCATTGTGGCACACTAACATGCGTGTTGCACGCTCAAATTCTTTCGGTCATCATAGCGTGTTGTGGTGGCTATACGCTGAACCAATTCGAAAAATTGCTTCAGAACGTTCTAGAATATCTGTCCAAAGGGCAGAAGGCTTCGCGCTTTTCGAGCCGCACGTTTGCCATTACCGAGATACAGTTCGGGCAGGAGAGCAAGGCACTGGTGCTTTAGAATTTGGTCGGCTTTCTCCGGCGTCCTGCTTGCCAGCGCAAGCTCCACGAGTCGACGCGTTGCGGAAATATCCGGCGGTTTGAGTTGAATGCGATGAAGTGCGGCAACCGCAGGGAAGAAGGCGCGATTTCCTCCCAAAGCGAGAGCGCGGTCGAGTTCCTGAAGCCCTCTCGCCTTGTCCGCACCAAGAACCAGTTTGCCAAGCAGCGGGCCTAATTCGATGACCCCGCCCAAATGCCATCCGGCGAGCGCCATGTGCGCTTCGGCATTCATCGGGGCCGCAGCGATCACCACTTCGAACTCGTGACGCGCTTCTTGCAAATCGCTCCGGTCGCGCTTCAGCCGACCACGATAACTGAGTGCTACAGCCCTCTGCAGTCGGGCTTCGAGGTCCTTCGGATTACGCACCAACACCTTTTGGGCCATAGCAATCGCTTGCTTAATTCCGGTCAGCGCCGCCGATCTGTCGGTTGAGAGGAATGCTGATTCAGTCAGGATGTCCCTGGCACTTTCACTGGCATTCGCCCTGCTTTCTATAGTCAGGGTTAGAAAAATAAAGAATATGCGCCAGAGCATAAAGGCTCCTAGATGCAATTCTCTTGGGTCCAGCAAATAGGCAATATTTCGCATTTCTGCATTGCAGCCCATGCTTTAATCACCGTTGTACCCTGACGTGGGAGCACCGAACGGAGCATGTTGCATCCATTGAGCAAGAGCGGGGTGCGAACCAAAGCGATCGATTTTTTCATTTTTCAATTTTAGCTCATTACAGATCGTCCGCAATGTTGTCGTGTCCGGAAAGGCGGCATTTTCGCGAGAATCTTCGGCCGCCGCTCAGCGAATGTCTGCTCCGGCGAAAAGACGTGGCCCCAAAATCCCCCTGTCCTACAGCCCCGTCCCTCTGATACACCTCCCCCAAGGTCACACATCCCGCCTCCCGCGTGGTTGAGCACCGTGCCGCCTCCCGCCGTCTGCATCGCGCGCGATGTGGGTCTGCCAGCGGCCCGCCGGCTCCCCTCTGCATGCAGGGCAAGCGCGCAGGGCAATGGGAGTATGATCGCAAAACCCCGGCGGCGGGGGCAAATGCCGCGTGAGGTTTCGGGCGGCGGGAGTGGCTGGCCCGCAAGTGATTTCGAGTGAAATGGAACATTTCACGGCTCGGAGCCGAAGACCGGCGCAGCCAAATCACGGTAACAAAAGACTGGACAATGCGAGAATGCCCCGATGCCCCTTGCCGAGAACCCGTCTCCCCGTGCGCGCCTTGCCCCACCCATGCGGGAAAGCCGGAGGGGCCATATCCCCCCTGACGTGGCGTGACTTTCGTGACTTTCGGGCTGACTCTCGGGGCCGGATCAGCCCGCCGCCAGCTCCGCAAACCGGGCCGTCGCCATGAACTCTTCATGACGCTGCGCCCGCCGGATGAGCGCCTGATCGTCGTCGCCCCATAACTCCGCCTGCCACAGCTCATCGAGCTCCGCCGCCTGCCATAGCTCCTGCAACGCAAAGGCGCCTTCCACCGCCGCAAGCCCAATGACGAGCGAGCCGCTCATCGTCACTAGCGGTGCAAGGGGCGCGAGCAGGAAGGGCGGCAGGGCGAGCACGGCCTCGGCCATCCGCTCCAGCGTCTCCGCCGGTTGCGCGATGTGGACGATGCCGCTGGTGACGACGAACGTCGCGCCATAGTGGTCTTGCGCCCAGCCAAGTAGCGGTCCCCAAGCCGCCTCCTGCCGCGCGACCAGTGGCGCGGGCGCGTCGGCGCGATAGCAGAGCAGGTCGCTCTCGCCATAAGCGATCACCGGCGCGGCGAACGCGGCGGGGTCGGGCATGACATGATCGAGCGCGGCGTTGGCGATGCCGGTCATTGGCATGGACGCGGGGTCGATCTCCTCGCCTTGGGCCGCCCACTCCTGCGCCACCGCTTCGCCCAGCGCGTGTGTGGGGAGCGCAAGCAAGGCGCGGGCCGGGGTGCGCACCGGGCGACCATCGAGCTGGATGTGCCAGCCGCTGCCCGTCTCTACCGCCTTGGCTTCCTTATAGAAGCGCTTCATTCAGGAGGCGTCCGCCATGCCCGGCCGAGGAGGCGCGGCACGAACATCGCTTGGATAAGGCCGACGCAAGCAATGATCGCGCCCATGATCTTCGCCTTCTGTCCTGTCACGAACCCAAAGCGCTGCATCATGATGAGGAACCCGAATGTGAGGATAGCGATGCCGGATAGGCGGAACAGGTTGAGGATGAGGAAGCGTTGCTTCGCCGCAGCCTCGCGGGCGGCCTTCTGTTCGTCGGTCTCGGTCATAATGCGGCGATATGGCGCGCGAGATCGTCGATGTCCACCGCCACCGCATGTGCGCCCGCTTGCGTAAGCTCCTCGACGCTGTGATAGCCCCAGTTGACGCCGATGCCGCGCAGCCCCGCATTCTGCGCCATCTCCATGTCATAGCTGGTGTCGCCGATCATCAGGGTGGTCTGTGGCGAGGCGCCCGCGTCGGCCATCGCCTGCAACGCCATCGACGGGTGCGGCTTGGAGGGGTGGCGGTCGGCGGTTTGCAGCGTCGCGAAATGGCTGATGATGCCGTGGTCTGTAAGGCAGAGATTGAGCCCGCGATCCGATTTTCCGGTCGCGACCCCCAGCATCCAGCCCTCGTCCGCCAGCCGCACGACCAGCTCCGCGATGCCGGGGTAAAGCGGCTCGGAGACTCCGTTGGTGCGGCGCATATGCTGGAAGGCGAGCTTGTATTGCTCCGCGAGATGCTCATGGAAATGATCCTCCGCTTCGGGAAGCAGCCGCGCCATCGCCTGCGGCAACGAGAGTCCGATAACCGCGAGCGTCTCCAGCCGGGTCGGCGGCGCGAGTTTCACCGCATCGAAGCAGCGGTTCATCGCCTCGACGATGTCATGCTGGCTGTCGACCAGGGTGCCATCACAATCGAAGATGGCAAGGCGGTTGTTGGGCACGCTCATTTCTTCTTTGGCGGGCCTTTGGCGCGGGGGGTGCGGGCAGGAGGTCTGGGGGATGTCGGTTTGCCAGCGGCGGCTTTGGTGGTGCGGGGCTTGCCGGCGGGTGGCTTCTTGTCGCTCGCTTGTCCGCGGCTGCGGCGCTCGCCGCGCTTGTCCTTGCGCACCTGCTTGGCGTGCTGCTTTGCGATCCGCTTTTCATCGTCGCGGGTCGGCCCGGTATCGATCTCGTCATCAAGCAGCAATGCGCCTTTGGCGAGATCGAAGCCGAGATCTTCGAGGCTCTCCGCGAAGTGACGCGGCAGTTCGGCGGTCACGTCCACGCGCCCGCCGTCCGGGTGATCGATGCGGATGCGCCGCGCGTGGAGGTGCATCTTGCGGCTGATGGTGCCGGAGAGGAAGGAGTCCTTGCCGCCATATTTGCCGTCGCCGACGATCGGGAAGCCGATGGCGGCCAAGTGAACGCGAATCTGATGGGTGCGACCGGTATAGGGTTGCAGCTCGAGCCAGCAGGCGCGGTTGCCAGCGCGCTCAATGACACGATAGCGCGTGCGAGAGGGGAGGCCGTCCGCCTCGTCGACATGCATCTTCTCGCCGCCAGTGCCGGGCTGCTTGGCGAGCGGCAGATCGATCATCCCGTCCTCGATGCTCGGCACGCCGACGACGAGCGCCCAATAGACTTTTCTGGCAGTTCGGCTGGAGAAGGCCTTGGCGAAATAGGCGGCGGCTTTCGGTGTGCGGGCGAGGAGCAGTGCGCCGGACGTGTCCTTGTCGAGCCGGTGGACGAGCTTCGGGCGGTCCTCGCGCTCATAGCAGAGCGCATCCAGCAGCCCGTCGACATGCGATTCGGTCTTGGTGCCGCCCTGCGTCGCGAGGCCGGGCGGCTTGTTGATGACGATGGCCTGATTGTCGCGGTGGATGACAAGGCCTTGTGCGAAGTCCGTCTCCTCGTCCGAAAGCTTCGGGCGGATGGGGCGGGCCGGGCGCGCGGGCTTGGCGGCGCTTGGCGCGGGGAGCGGCGGGATGCGGATCGACTGGCCTTCCGCGATCCGGTCCCCCGGTGTGGCGCGCGCGCCATCCACGCGGAGCTGCCCGGTGCGCGCCCAGCGCGAGACAGTGGCGAAGGGCACGTCCGCCATGTGGCGCTTGAACCAGCGGTCAAGCCTTATGCCGTCATCCTCGGCGGAGACAATCGCGGTGCGGGCGTTCTGATCGCTCATGCGACGACCCGCATCGTCATCAGCCCGCCGAACAGCGCGCCAACCGAGAGCACAACTGAAAGCAGGGCATAGAGCGCCGCGCCGCCATATTGCCCGCGCTCGATCATCAAGGCGGTCTCAAGGCTGAAGGCGGAAAAAGTGGTGAAGCCCCCAAGCACGCCGACGCCGATCAGTAGCCGCACCTGCTCGCCGCTGGGCGTTCCGTGTCGTGCCAGCCAGCCCGCGAGCAAGCCCATCACAAGGCCGCCGATGACGTTGACACCGAGCGTGCCCCACGGCCAGCCCATGCCGAACACATGCCCAGCCATGCGGCCGAACTGATAGCGGGCCAGCGCGCCCAATGCGCCGCCGATCATGACGAGAAGGCTGTTCATTCTGTGTCCCTATGCGGCAATGCGCGCAAGAGCAAGGGATGGGCACATGTCCTGATTCCAGCTGATCCCTGCGGCCAATGTCGGCGCACCCTGGTCAGCTCATGGCGAGAACGAGGTTTCTCACTTGTGGATAAATCTGTTGGGTCCATTTGGTGCCCGAGAACACGCCGTAATGACCCACGCCGGTCTGGAGGTAATGCCGTTTCAGGTGCGGGCGCAGGCTGGAGCAGAGCGTATGGGCGGCGGCTGTCTGACCCACGGCGCAGATATCGTCCCGCTCGCCTTCGACGGTCAACAGCGCCGTGCGCTGGATCGCTGCCAGATTGACCTTCCGCTCCCCGCGATAGGTCAGTTCGCCCTTGGCGAGCAGCATGCGCTGAAACACCTTGTCGATCGTTTCGAGGTAGAATTCCGCTGGCAGATCCAGCACGGCGAAATATTCGGCATAGAAATCCGATATTTTTTGCGCCGCAACCGCATCCTCGTCGACGATATGCTGGAACAGTTTGCGGTGCTGGTCCAAGTGACGCCGGGGGTTCATCGCCATGAAGGCCGTCAGTTGCAGGAAGCCGGGATAGACCCTCCGCCCTGCCCCGCGATAGCGAAACGGGACCGTGTGGATCACATTCTCCTCGAACCAGGAATAGGATTTGGAGGCGGCAAGCTCGTTCACCACTGTAGGCGACACGCGCGTATCGACCGGGCCGCCCAGCAGCGTCAGCGTTCTCGGTTCGCAAGGGTCGCGATCCTCGGCCATGAGCGCGGTCGCAACCAAAGCCGGTACGCAGGGCTGACACACCGCGAGCATGTTGCTGCCCGGCCCGAGCGTCTGCATGAAGCGGATGATATAATCGACATAGTCATCGAAACCGAACTTGCCTGCGCTCAAGGGTACATCACGGGCATTCTTCCAGTCCATTATGTAGACGTCATGATCACGCAGCAGCGTTTCTACGGTATTGCGCAGCAGCGTGGCGAAATGACCTGAAAGCGGCGCAATGACCAGCATGCGCGGTTGCGGCGCAGAGACATCGGGCTTGGCGAAATGGAGAAGATTGCCGAAAGGCATATCCTCGACTACCTCTTCAACCACCTCGACTTCGGCATTGCCGCTCAGCACCGTCTTGATGTTGTATCCGGGGCGCGTGTGCGTCAGCTTGGCTCCAGCGAAAACCTGGCAGAATGCGAGATACCGCTTCACCCAAGGGTTCTTGGCAAAGTCGGTCAGATAGGTGTCGCTGAAGTTCGCCATCGCTGACGCGGCCCAGCGAGACGGGGTGATCGCGTCGTTAAATGCCTGATAAGCGCTATACAGCACAGGAAAAATCCCGATCTGAACCACCCTGCATGCTGATTCGCCTTTTCAAAACCCCGAATATCGTGGATGCTGCAACGCACAATCGAATATTACAATCGAATAATTCAGCGACGCTTCACTATTGGCAGGAACAGGCATGACCAAACCGCAACTCACGATATCAAGCAAAACCTATTCCGCATGGTCGCTGCGGGGCTGGCTCCTCTGCCATCTTGCGGGCCTGGAGGTGACGGAGGTCCCTGTCGAAAACGACGAGAGCAACCGCGCCGAGCTGCTGCTGCTTTCGCCGTCGGTTCTGGTTCCGCGCCTTACCCATGAGGGGGCCAGCATCTGGGACACGCTGGCCATCGCCGAATATCTCAACGAGACCTTTCCCGAGGCGCACATGTTGCCGGCGGATCGCATCGCCCGCGCGCACTGCCGGTCGGTCTCCGGCGAGATTCACTCGGGTTTCACCAATCTACGTTCGGCTTTGCCAATGAATCTGAAAGTAAAGCACGATGTCTTCCCGATCTTCAGCGGCGCAAAGCCCGATATCGAGCGGATCGAGACGATCTGGAAGGAATGCCTCTCAACCTATGGCGGGCCATTCCTGTTCGGCAAGACTCCGACCATTGCGGATGCCATGTATGCGCCGGTGGCGACCCGTTTCATCACTTATGCCGCGGACATCTCAGCCGAATGCGCGGCCTATTGCCAGACGATCGCCAACTGGGCGCCGATGCAGGAGTGGATGCTCGCCGCGCTGGCCGAACCGGAAGAGATGGAGGAACTAGACGTAGAGTTCTGACCGGCGCCCGCCTATCGCGCCTCGCTTACCACCAAATCGGCCTCGGTGCCGCCATCCGAGCCGGGGCGCAGCATGAGGTAGAAGCCTGCGTAGCTTTTAGCCTTGCCACCACGTGTGCCGTCCAGCGCCTCGCCGCCGTTCAACTCGACATGCTCTATGGTGAAGCCCGCACGCCGGGCCATCGTATAATAGAAATCGAGCACGTCTTTGGTAGACGCGCCAGTAGCGAAGGTCGCTGCGCGGATAGTGCACTGCGGGTCGTCCGCGCCTGCCGCCTCCTTCAATGCTGCGCCGGGGTAGAGCGGCAGGCTGGCGGGCAGGCGCTGCGCCCAGCGGAAGTCATAATCAAGGCGCGGGTCTCTGCATGCCGTGCTCAGGCCCTGTTGTGCCGCAATCCCCGAAAGGGTGATCGCATCGCCGGTGCTGGTGATCGTCCGCGTCGCCGCAGGGGTGGGGAGCAGCTTGCCGCCGGTGAGCTTCAGCGTCTGCGCTTTCACATCGCGCGCGGGCAGGCGGGCGGGCAGCGCGCCATCGAGCGGTTGGTCGGCGGGCTTCAGTGCGTCACGATTGCTCTCCCGCCGCAAATCCGGGTCGGTCGCAATCGGCGCCTCTATCGCCTCGCGTAGTGCCGGGTCGGTGGCGTTGCCCGCGACCTTTGCCTCCAGCCTGGCGAGATCGGGCGCTTCGTCCTTGTCGCCGCAGGATGCGAGCAGCAGCGCGGTGAGGGCTATGCAGCCAAATTTATTCATTGACCGCCTCCTCGAGCAGTCCGCGCATTTCCGACCCTTCCCAGTCCGGCGCGCCGATAATACGTGCAATTTCCTTGCCTTCCGACGAATAGAGCACGCTGGTCGGTAGCGCTGCGCCGCCAAAGCCGAAGCCGAAAACATTATCCGGATCGAACCATGTCTGGAGGGTCTTGAAGCCCTTGCCCGCGAAGAAGGCGCTCACCTTCCCGACTTCCATAGTGTCCTGAGAGATCGGCACCACCTGCAGCCCGCTTTTCGCATATGCGCCCGCGATCCGGTCGAGCTGCGGCAGTTCCTTGATGCACGGCGCGCACCATGTCGCCCACAGGTTGACCAGGATCGGCCTGCCCTTGAAATGGTCGAGCGTTAGTGCCTTGCCGCTTGCGTCTTTGAAGGTGAAATCGGGCAGGTCGCTGCCCGCCTTGCTGCGGTCTATGCTGTAGGGTGCAGCCTTGCCCGCCCCGGCTGCGCCGCTAACTTCGCCCGAAGTCACCGCATTGGCTTGCTCCTTTTGCGCGGATTGCCTATCGCATCCGCCAAGCGACATCCCAATGAGAAGCAAGGCAATGACTGGGCGGGACGAGAAGGACATGACGGCAGGCTCCAACAGCATGTGGGGCGGGCGCTTCGCCGAAGGGCCAGCATCGGTCATGCGCGAGATAAACGCCTCGATCCCGTTCGACAAGCGTCTGTGGAAGCAAGACATCGCGGGATCGAAGGCGCATGTGGCAATGCTGGCCGCGCAAGGGATTGTTTCTGGCGAGGATGCGCAGGCGATCACCGAGGGATTGAGCCGGGTCGCAGCGGAGTATGAAGCGAACGGCGTTCCGGTGCGGATGGACCTTGAAGACATCCATATGGTGACCGAGTCGCGGCTCGCCGAGCTGATTGGCGGGGCAGCGGGACGTTTGCACACCGCGCGCAGCCGCAACGATCAGGTGGCGACCGACTTCAAGCTCTGGGTCCGTGACGCGATTGACGAGGTGGATGCCGGGCTGGCGGTGCTGCAACGCGCATTGGTTGCGCGAGCCGAGGACTATGCCGATGCCGTGATGCCGGGCTTTACCCATCTTCAGAGTGCACAACCGGTGACGCTGGGTCATCATCTGATGGCCTATTACGAAATGCTGAAGCGGGATCGTTCGCGCTTTGCAGACGCGCGGGCGCGGATGAACCAATGCCCGCTCGGCGCGGCGGCGCTTGCCGGAACCGGTTTCCCGCTCGACCGGCACATGACGGCAGCGGCACTGGGCTTCGATGCGCCGACCGACAACAGCCTCGACAGCGTCTCGGACCGGGATTTCGCGCTCGATTATCTGATGGCGGCAACGCAATGCTCGCTCCACCTCTCGCGTTTGGCCGAAGAGTTCATCATCTGGGCGAGCCAGCCTTTCGGCTTCGTGTCGCTGCCCGATGCCTACTCGACCGGTAGCTCGATCATGCCGCAGAAGCGCAACCCGGACGCGGCGGAGCTGGTGCGCGGCCACGCCGGGCGGATCATGGGCTGCATGACCAGCCTGGCTGTGACGATGAAGGGCCTACCGCTCGCTTATTCCAAGGACATGCAGGAGGACAAGCCGCCGGTGTTCGAGGCGCATGACCTGCTCGGCCTTTGCCTCGCGGCGATGGCGGGGATGGTGGAGACGGTGACGTTCCGCACGGAGCGGATGCGGGCGCTGGCGGAGAGCGGCTTCGCGACCGCGACCGATCTTGCCGACTGGCTGGTGCGCGAGGCAGACGTGCCGTTCCGCGAGGCGCATCATATCACTGGGCGGGCGGTAAAGCTCGCCGAGGACAAGGGCTGCGCGCTCGCCTT
>CAZLTO010000021.1:0-1749 GCA_964562475.1 uncultured Sphingobium sp.
AGCTGGAGGACAGAACAGGTCCGGTCATACGGGCTTCTTTCGGATGAGATAGCGATAGACGCCGATGCAGTTGATGACGAGAAGCCCGATATTCTGCCAGCCGATCCCCTCGCTCTCGGGCTGGAGGAACCCCCACAGCATCAGCGCGGCAGAGCTGGTCACGAACAGCACGAACGCCCAGCCGGTGATGCGCCGCCCCAGATCGAGCGACACGACGAGCGCGGCGAGCAGCGACGCGCCCGCGCCATAATATTGCAAGGCAGTCAGTGCGACATCGCTCATACGCCGATCAGCTCCCGGCCGATCAACATGCGGCGGATCCCGTTGGTTCCCGCACCGATGTCGAGCAGCTTGGCATCGCGCATATAGCGCTCCACCGGCCAGTCCCTGGTATAGCCCGCGCCGCCCAGCGCCTGCACCGCCTCATTGGCGACCCGCACCGCCGCCTCGCTCGCGTAGAGGATAGCGCCCGCCGCGTCATAGCGCGTGGTCTTGCCCGCGTCGCACGCCCGCGCCACCGCATAGACATAGGCCCGCGCGCTGTTGAGGGCCACCACCATGTCCGCCACCTTCGCCTGCATCAGCTGGAACGCGCCGATCGGTTTGCCGAACTGCTTGCGCTCGCGCACATACGGGATCACCACATCGAGGCACGCCTGCATAATCCCGAGCTGAATGCCGGAGAGCACGGTGCGTTCATAATCGAGGCCGGACATCAACACGCCGACGCCGCCGTTCAGCGGCCCCATCACATTGTACTCCGCCACCTCGCAATCGTCGAACACCAGCTCCGCCGTCGGCGAGCCACGCATGCCGACCTTCTCGATATGCTGGCCGATGGAAAAGCCTTTCATGCCCTTCTCGATCAGGAAGGCGGTGATGCCCTTCGATCCCGCGTCCGGCTCGGTCTTGGCATAGACCACCAGCACATCGGCATAAGGCGCGTTGGTGATCCAGAACTTGGTGCCATTGAGGATATAACGGTCGCCCTTCTTCTCGGCCTTCAATTTCATCGAGACGACATCGGACCCCGCCCCCGCCTCCGACATCGCGAGCGCGCCGACATGCTCGCCGGAGATCAGCTTCGGCAGATATTTCGCCTTCTGCTCCGCGCTCGCCCAGCGGCGGATCTGGTTGACGCAGAGGTTGGAGTGCGCGCCATAGGAGAGGCCGATGGAAGCGGACGCCCGCGCCACTTCCTCCTGCGCCACCACATGCTCGAGATAGCCGAGGCCAAGCCCGCCCCATTCTTCCTCCACCGTGATGCCGTGCAGGCCGAGTTCGCCCATCGCGGGCCACAATTCCTCGCGCGGAAACCAGTCCTCCGCATCCACCCGCTGGCTAAGCGGCGCGATCTTGTCATCGGCGAAGCGCCCGGCGCTGTCCCGGATCATCTGCGCGGTTTCGGACAGGCCAAGGTCGAGTTCGGGGAACGCGCTCATCGATGGAATCCTCTCATGCTATGCTCGGCTGAGTAAACCATAGACGCCATTGCATGTGAAATTGATTTTTTACGGGTTTTACCATAGAGCTACTCTATGATTAGCAGGCAGCAGATCCGCCAGTTTCTTGCCGTAGTCGACACGGGGAACTTTTCCCGCGCCGCCACGTCAATCGGCCTCACCCAGCCCACGCTCTCCGCCGCGATCAACGAGCTGGAGCGCCTCATCGGAGCGCGCCTCTTCATCCGCGAGAAGCGCGTCATCCGCCTCACCTCGGCGGGGAGCCGTCTCCTGCCGCTCGCACGCC
>CAZLTO010000021.1:1759-11275 GCA_964562475.1 uncultured Sphingobium sp.
CGCACGCAACATCGACCGCGACTTCCGCCTCGCCGAGCAGGAAACCGCGCGCCTGCCGGTCACGAAACCTTTCGCGCGCATCGGCATCATCCCCTCGCTCTCCTACCCCGTGGTGGAGCGCCTGATCGCCGAGCTCCAGCAGGCGCATCTGATCGAGGTGCAGGAAGGGCGGGCGGCGGACCTTGAGCGCGGGCTGCTCAGCGGCAAGCTCGATGGCGCGATCTCGCTGATCCAGCCCGAAACATCGGACCGGCTGCGCGCCACGCCGCTTTACACCGAACCCTATAAGCTGCTGCTCCCCGCCAGCCACGAGTTCGCCGGGCAGCAGGTGGTCAACGCCGCCGATCTCGCCAACCAGCCGATGATCGCGCGCCGCTCGTGCGAATTGCTGGGCCGGACGAGCCAGTTCTTCACCGAGCGCGGCGTGCGCCCGCCCTTCTCGTTCAAGTCGCATAACGATGAACGCGCGATCGCGATGGTCGCCGCAGGCATTGGCGCGACCGTCGCGCCCGCGACCTTCGGCCGGACAGGCGTTGCGATGCTCGACATGCAGGATTTCGATTTTACCCGCACGGTCGCCTTCATGCTCCCCGCCTCGCGCAGCCTGCCGAGCGAGAGCGAGGAGGGGTTGCTCGAGGCCGCACAAAATGCCGCGCGCACGATCCGCGCGCTGGCCTCGCTCCGGTAAAACAGCATTGCCGGATGGCCCTCCGGCGCGCTAATCGGAGCCCCATGTTCCGCAAGCGCATATCCGAACCCTCCGCCTATCCCGACGACGCCGACCAGCCCTCCGCTGCCCGGGCCGCCATCGGCAAGCAGGTTTCCGCCAAGCTCTCGCGCAACCCGATGATCGAGCGGCTGGGCGACGCGCGGCTCGATCTGTTCCTGCGCCCGGAGTTCGCCTCGGCGGAGGAATGCGCATCCTTGCGCGCGATGATCGACTCGGGCGCACAGCCGTCGATCCTCTTTTCCGGCACGCAGGGGCCGGAATATCGCACCAGCCACAGCTGCCATATGGAGCGGAGCGATCCGCTGGTCGAGCGGATCACCGCGCGCATCTGCGCCGTCATGGGCGTCCACCCCGACTATAGCGAAACGCTCCAGGGCCAGCGTTATGCGCCGGGGCAGGAATATAAGCCGCACTGGGACTATTTCCCGCAGAACGATACCTATTGGCCGCAGATGCGCGAGATGGGCGGCCAGCGCACCTGGACGGCGATGCTCTATTGCAACACGGTCGAGGCGGGCGGCGAGACGCAATTTACCTATCTCGGCCTCTCTATCCCGCCGATAGAAGGCGCGCTGCTCATCTGGAACAATATGGGCCGCGATGGCGCGCCCAACACGGACAGCGCCCATTGCGCGCTCCCGGTGCGGGCGGGCAGCAAATATGTGCTGACCCAGTGGTTTCGTGAACGGAAATGGATTTGCTGAGGATACGATGCAACCGTCGAGCGCTTGTCTACTGCTTTCATTTTGCTGAACAGTTTATTTCTGTTTGCTGAACCCTTCATTCCCGGCCCATTCAGAACGAATCATCCATATGTGTCTCATCGGCAAAAAGTACCCCCGCCGAACGAATTGCACTATGGAGACAGATTATGCGTAAACTGATACTCTCCGCCGCGATGGCCGCAACGGCGCTCGGCGGTATCACCCTGCCCGCGACCGCATCCGCGCAACCGGGCAATGTTTCGCGCCCTGACTGGCAGGATGCGCGCCGTGATGACAGGCGCGATGAACGGCGCGATGATCATCGCGACGACCGCAGGGATAACTGGCGTGCGGAACGCCGGGACGACGCCCGCGATGTGCGCGATGCCCGCCGCGATGTCCGGGAAGAGCGCGGCGAACTGCGCGATGCCTGGCGCCGTGGCGACCGCGGCGACATCCGCGAGGAGCGTCGTGATGTCCGTCAGGCGGAAAACCGCTATTCCCGCGAGCTGCGTGATTATCGCCGCGACAACCCACGCGTCTACAACCGCGGCAACTGGCGCGCCGACTACCGCTATCATCAGTGGAACCGTGGCGAACGGCTGGATCGCCGTTATTATGTCGATCGTCGATATTTCATCAACGATCCGTGGCGCTACCGCCTCTATCGCACGCCATCCTATTATCAGTGGATCCGGAATTATGACGACGTGCTGCTGGTAGATATCCGCACCGGACGCATCATCGAGATTTACTACAACTTCTTCTGGTAAGAAGCAGTCATGTAAAGGAGGGCGCCTGCATCATGCGGGCGCCCTTTTTATGCCAGCGCCTCGGCGATCAGGCGGCGGCTGTTCTCGATCCCGTAGAGCGCGATGAAGCTGCCCATGCGCGGGCCCTGATCGGCGCCCAGCAGTGTCTGATAGAGCGCCTTGAACCAGTCCCGCAGTTGCTCAAAGCCGTAATGCGGGTCCTTGCCGATCGCATAGACGATGTTCTGGATGTCCTCGGCTGAAGCGTCGTCGGAGAGCGCGCCAAGCTGCGCGTCGAGTTCCGCCAGAGCGCGCGCCTCATTCTCCTCCGGCTTGCGGCGCTTCAGCGTCGGCGCTACGAAATCGCGGTTGTAGGCGAGTGCATTCTCCACCAGCCCGGCAAGCTGCGGATGAGCCTCCGGCGATGCGCCCTCTACATAATTGGAGAGATAGGCCCACACGCGATCCGCCGTAGCCTCCGCGCCCATCACCCCGACAAGATTGAGCAGCAAACCATAGCTCACCGGTAGCGCTTCGCTCGGGACAGCCTCCCCTCGTGCGGCGTGAATATGATGCACAGGGTTGCCGAGCTGCTTGTCGAGCGGCTGGCTCGCGTAATTACCACGAAATTGCTCATATTCATCGACCGCGCGCGGGATCACGCCAATGTGGAGCTGCTTCGCGCTCTTCGGCTCGCGATAGGCGTAGAAGGCGAGGCTTTCCTCGCTGCCATAGGTCAGCCATTCTTCCAGTGACAGGCCGTTGCCCTTGGATTTGCTGATCTTTTCGCCCTTCTCGTCGAGGAACATCTCGTAGATCAGCCCTTCAGGCTTGCGCCCGCCCAGCACCTGCGCAATCTTGCCGGACTGCACGCCGCTGTCGGTCAAATCCTTGCCATACATCTCGTAATCGACATCGAGCGCAACCCAGCGCATCGCCCAGTCGACCTTCCATTGCAGCTTCGCGCCGCCGGAGAGGATGCAGTGCTCTACCTCCACGCCCTCATCCTCGAAGCGCACGATGCCCGCGTCCGCATCCACCACGGTGAGCGGCACCTGAAGCACCACTCCCGACTTGGGGCTTATCGGCAGCACCGGCGAATAGGTCGCCGCGCGCTCGGCCCGCAAGGTGGGGAGCATGATGTCCATGATCGCCTGATACCGCCGCAGCACGTTCCTGAGCTGCTCGTCAAACGCGCCCGCCTTGTATTGCTCGGTCGAGCTGCGAAAATCATAGTCGAAGCCGAAGCGGTCCAGGAACTCTCGCAGCATCGCGTTGTTGTGCGCGGCGAAACTGTCATATTTGCCGAACGGATCGGGAATTGCGGTCAGCGGCTTGCCGAGATGTTGCTTGAGCATCTCCTGATTGGGCACATTGTCCGGCACCTTGCGCAGGCCGTCCATATCGTCCGAAAAGGCGATCAGGCGGGTGGGGATATCGCAGATTTCCTCGAACGCGCGGCGCACCATCGTCGTGCGCAGCACCTCGTTGAACGTGCCGATATGCGGCAAGCCGGAGGGGCCATAGCCGGTCTCGAACAGCGCATAGCCCTTGGCGGGTGTATTCCCACCCAGCCGTTTCAGAACCTTGCGCGCTTCTTCATGCGGCCAGGCTTTGGAGATGAGGGCGGCTTCGCGCAGGGCTGGTGTCACGGTCATAGCGCTCCCCTTAGCGATCAAACCCGATGAGATGTAGCCCTTTTTTCGGTCCCTCCCTATTCATGGTTTACCGACGATTAAACATATCGCGCTATCGTGCGAAGCCATGGTGAGCCAGCAGAACCACAGCGAGTTCAAACGCGAGATGCGCATCCCGGTCGACATCCCGGTGCGCATCGACAGCGTGCTTGTCGCGGGTGATGCGATCATCAGCAATCTTACCGAGCATGGCGCGCTGATCGAGGGCATGTCGCTGCCCAAAGGCATGCAGTTCCAGATCGAATATGAGGGGCAGATCCTGTTCGGCATCGTCGCCTGGGCGGAGGATGACCGCTTTGGCGCGCGCTTCCCGTTCGTGCTTCACGATGGCCCGCTCTACACCCGGCTTCAGCAGGCCGTGCTCGATCATGAAATGCGCGAACGCCGGGAAAAGCGGGCGATGGCCGGGGATATGCCGATGGAGCCGGGTTTCCGTCCCGCCCTCGTCACCCTGCGCCGCCCCGCAGCGGGCTTTGGCCGCAGAGGGCTCTAAAAAACATCTTCGCTGCCATTGCAGCAATCCGGGCAGGCGCTATGCCGGGGCGATGACCCGGCTGCCTCCCCTTCCCGCGCTCTATGCCAGCCATGCTGGTATCTGGCTGTGCGAGCCTGGTGAAGAGGCGAGAGCGGTTTCGCGTGGCGAGGCCGTGTCCGCCGCGTCCGAAACGCCGGTTCTGTTACTCAACGCGCCGCTCACCGGCCAGCGCCTTGGTTATGATGCGCTTTCGGGGCTTGATCTGCTGGAGCTGTGGGCGTTCATCCACCCCGCGCGCTTCCTCGTGCCGACACCCAAGGGGCTGGGGCAAGCGCTGGGGCTGGAGGTGCCGCAGCACGAGCAGTATATTCCCGCGCTGCTGATCGCCGCCGCCGATGCGCTTGCCGCGCGCGTCAGCCAAGCGGAGTGGCGCGAGCGCGAGGGTGCATGGACCGCCACGCAATCCCTGCAGCGCCTGCGTTGGCCGTGGGCGCCGATCATCGGCCCACTGCTCGACCGCCCGAAGGACTCCGAACGCTGGCTGTTCTCACGCCTGCCCGAATGGGAGGAAACGCCACCCCGCCCTGCGCCCCGGCCCTATACCCCCGCGCCGGACGCTATCGAAGCGCAGCTTGAAACCTTGACCGGCGCTGGCGCCGAACCGCGCCCCGGCCAGCGCGCTTATGCCCATGCCGCCGCCGCCGCCTTTGCCCCCCGGCAGGCGCGCGACCGCCCCACCATCATGCTCGCGGAGGCGGGAACGGGCATCGGCAAGACTTTGGGCTATCTCGCCCCCGCCTCGCTCTGGGCCGAACAGGCAGGCGGCGCGGTGTGGATTTCCACTTTTACCAAGGCGTTGCAGCGCCAGCTCGATGCGGAGACCCGGCGCCTGCCCGGCGACGCGGCCAGCCACCGCGCCCGCGTCGTGGTGCGCAAGGGGCGGGAGAATTATCTCTGCCTGCTCAACCTTGAGGACGCGCTGCAAGGCGGCTTTGCGGGCCGCGCGGCGATCCTCGCGCATCTGGTCGCCCGCTGGGCGGCCTACACGAAAGACGGCGACATGGTCGGCGGCGATCTGCCCGGCTGGCTCCCCACCCTGTTCCGGCGCAACGGCTCGACCGCGCTAACCGACCGGCGGGGGGAGTGCGTCTATGCCGGCTGCCCGCACTATCGCAAATGCTTCATCGAGCGCAGCGTGCGCGGCGCGAGCCAGGCCGATATCGTGATCGCCAACCACGCGCTGGTGATGATCAACGCCGCGCGCGGAAGGGACGAGGGCGGCGCGCCCACCCGCCTCATCCTCGACGAAGCGCATCATATTTTCGATGCTGCGGACTCGACCTTCGCCACCGCGCTCACCGGCCAGGAAACAATCGAGCTCAGGCGCTGGGTGATCGGGCCGGAAGGCAGTTCGCGCGGGCGCAGGCGCGGCCTTTCCGCGCGCCTCGCCGATGTCGCGAGCTATGATGCGGAAGGGTCCGCCGCCATCTCCCACGCGCGCGACGCCGCCAGCCTGCTCCCCGCCGACGAGTGGCTCAAGCGCGTCGTGCAGGGCGAGCCGTTCGGGCCATTGGAAACCCTGCTCGCCACCGTCAGCGCGCAGGTGTTCGCCCGCGCCGAGGATGGCAAGCCGGGCGATGCCGACGCGGGCTATGGGCTGGAGACCGAGTTGGCGGAGCCGGATGGGGCGCTGGTCGAGGCCGCGATGAACGCCGCCGCCGCGCTCGACGGATTGCTCAAGCCCTTGAACCGCCTCGGCAAGCGACTCGAAGCCATCCTCGCCGACGGGCCGGACTGGATGGACGGCCCCGCCCGCGCCCGCATCGAGGGCGCGATCGGCTCGCTGCAATGGCGCACGGACCTGCTCGCCGGATGGATCGCGCTCTTGTCGCGCGTCGGCGGGCCGGGCGACCCGGATTTCGTCGACTGGCTCGCGGTCGAGCGCTTCGAGGGCCGCGAATTCGACATCGGCCTGCACCGCCACTGGCTCGACCCGACCCGCCCCTTCGCCGAAACGGTATTGAAGGGCGCGCACGGCGCGCTGCTCACCTCCGCCACACTTCGCGGCGGTGGAGGCGGCGGTGGGGGCGGCGGTGGTAATAGCGAGGGTTGGGCGCGGGCCGAGGCGCGCACCGGCGCGGCCCATGTCGATGGCCCGGTCCAGCGCTTCGAGGCGGCGAGCCCGTTCGATTATGCCGCGCAATCGGAAATCCTGATTGTCACCGATGTCAAGCGCGGCGACATATCCGCGCTCTCCGCCGCCTATGCCCGCCTTATCGAGGCATCGCACGGCGGGGCGTTGGGCCTCTTCACCGCGATCCGCCGTCTGCGCGCCGTCCACGCCCGCATCGCCGACCGGCTCGCCCGCGCCAACCTGCCGCTCTACGCCCAGCATGTCGATCCGATCGACACCGGCACGCTGGTCGACATCTTCCGCGACGATCTGCGCGCCTCGCTGCTCGGCACCGATGCCTTGAGGGACGGTGTGGATGTGCCTGGCCATTCACTGCGGCTGCTCATCATGGAAGGGGTGCCCTGGCCCAAGCCGACTGTGCTCCACGCCGCGCGCAAGCTCGCCGCCAAAGCGGAGGATAATGGCAGCAGCAGCTATGACGACGCGATCATCCGCGCGCGCCTTGCGCAGGCGTTCGGCCGCCTCATCCGCCGCGCCGACGACAAGGGGCTGTTCGTGATCCTCTCCGCCGCGCTGCCAAGCCGGTTCCTCTCCGCCTTCCCGCCCGGCGTCCCGATCCGGCGCATCACCCTCGACGAAGCCGTCATTACCGTCTCCGAACGACTTGGATTTGCAACCTCTTTGGTGCATCAGGATTCGATTTGAGAGCGGTGCCGAAATGCTGCGAGGCAAACGCATTTCGGCTCAGGAATAAACCAAGGATGCCGAACGAATGAAGACCCTGATAGTGTTGCGCCACGCGAAATCCGGCTGGGACGACCCGGAATTGCGGGATTTCGACCGACCCCTGAACGCGAAGGGCATCCGCGCCGCAACGACGATGGGCCGCAAGGCCGCCGAGATGGGGCTAAAGCCCGAGAAGCTGATCGCCTCGCCCGCCGTGCGGGTGATGCAGACGCTGGACGCTTTCCGCGAAGGCATGGGCAGCCTGCCCGAGGCAGTGTGGGACCGGCGCATCTACCTCGCCTCGTCCGCGAATCTGCTGGATGTCATCCACGAGACAGACGCCAGGATCGACACCCTGATGCTCGCTGGTCACAATCCGGGGCTGGAGGATCTGATTCTGGATCTGGTGGCGGATGACGGCAGCTCGCCGCTGCGCGACATTGTCGAGTCCAAGCTGCCGACCGCATCGCTGGCATGCCTCAGCTGGGACGGCGCGGACTGGGCATCGCTGGACGCCAAAAGCGGGGTGCGACTCACATCCCTCACCCGCCCGCGCGATCTCGACCCCTCGCTGGGGCCGGACGCCGATCACTGATCAGGAAGACAACGCCGATTCGAGCGTGGCGCGGATGGCCGTCAGGCGCGCTATGATCGCGGCGCGATCCTCCTGCGCTGCGGCCGGAACATCGGTTGAAGGCTGCACTGCGGCAGGCGTGGGCGGAGACGCGCCGTTCGTTTCAGCCGCCCCCTTAGCCGCAGCGCCTTTGCCGGAAAGCGCCTGCTGCGCCCCGCGCACGGTATAGCCCTCTACATTCAGCAGGCGGTGAATCCGTCGCGCCAGCTCGACATCCTCGGTCCGGTAATAACGGCGATTGCCCGCGCGCCGGAGCGGGCGCAGCATCGGAAAACGCGTCTCCCAATAGCGCAGGATATGCTGCGGCACATCGAGTTCCGCGGAAAGTTCGCCAATGGTCAGGAATGCGCCGGATTGCTTGCTCATCCCGCCATGTTCTAACCAACTGCACCGGCCCGTCAATCATCCGGCGGATGAAAAGAGGCTCAGCCCTTGGCGACCTGCTCGCGCATAATCTGGCTGGGGCGGAAGGTCAGCACCCGGCGCGGCGTGATCGGCACCTCGATCCCGGTCTTCGGGTTACGGCCAATGCGCTCGGATTTGTCGCGCAGAACAAATGTGCCAAAGCCGGATATCTTGACGTTTTCGCCGCGCGCCAGTGCATCGCTCATCAGGTCAAGAATTGCTTCGACCATCCGTGCGGACTCAGCCCGCGACAAGCCTATCTTTGCGTGAAGACTCTCCGCCAGATCGGCACGTGTCAGTGTATCGCCGTCCCCCATACCTACGCTCTTTCTCTTCTTCCCACATAGAATTAGAAACCTGATTCCCGAACCAGCGGCCTTTTGCAAGTGCGACCCGCCATAACCGCTCTATTTTGCACCATTATGGGGCTAATCTGGTTCGATTTTACAAAAATTACATCCTGAGCAGGCAAGCTCCCCACGTAAAGCCACCCCCCATAGCTTCCATTACCACTACGTCGCCCTGTTTGATACGCCCATCGCGCACCGCAAGATCGAGCGCCAGCGGCACGGATGCCGCGGAGGTATTGGCGTGCCGATCGACCGTGACGATCACCTTCTCGGGCGGCAGACCGAGCTTGCGGGCGGTGGCGTCGAGTATCCGTGCATTGGCCTGATGCGGCACCACCCAGTCGATCTCCGCCGCCGCCATGCCCGCCATGTCCAGCACCTCGCGCAGCACGCTGGCGAGGTTGGTGACGGCATGGCGGAACACCTCCTGCCCCTTCATGCGCAGCTTGCCGACGGTGCCGGTGGTCGAGGGCCCGCCATCGACATAGAGCAGCGCGTTATGGCGGCCATCGGCGTGAAGCTTGGTCGCGAGGATGCCGCGCTCGCCCGCCGCGCTCTCTTCCGCGCCGAGCACGATCGCGCCCGCGCCATCGCCGAACAATACGCAGGTGGTGCGGTCTTCCCAGTCGAGAATGCGGCTGAAGGTTTCGGCGCCGATCACCAGCGCCCTGTTGGCGGCGCCAGCGCGGATCATGCTGTCCGCCACGCTCACCGCATAGAGAAAGCCGGAGCACACCGCCGCGACATCGAACGCCACGCGATCGTTGATGCCCAGCGCCGCCTGCACCCTGGTCGCGCCCGCCGGGAAGGTCTGGTCCGGCGTGACGGTCGCAAGGATGATGAGATCGATCGGGCTGGCTTCTAATCCCGCCGCCTCGACCGCCGCGCGGGTGGCACGGGTCCCCACGG